>USSL01000051.1 GCA_900557175.1 uncultured Eubacteriales bacterium | reverse complement strand
AGGGGAAATTTTATTATTTTTGCGAAATTAAGCGAAAACTTATATTTACACGGCCTGTCGTTTGTTAAGGCTTGTGAATCATCAGCGGAAGACGTATTATAATTCAGGAGGGGAAGGGAGGAAAAAAGCAGTGGCTTAAATAAATGCAATGGATAAATCTGGTACGCCGGATGGCAAGTTAAATCAAGTATCAGACACATTGTTTTTGTATAATGAGTCATAGAGCGGTTGAAACGAGGTGAACAGACAGATGTACGAGTGGAAGAAACAGATTCAGATTATTGTTGATGAAATTGACCAGTGTATTAAAGGTTATAATGACGAAGCCTTGACCTTGCGTTTTCTTTCCCGCAGACTGGGGTATTCTGAATTTTATACGTCCAGGAAGTTTAAAGAAATATCCGGTATACAATTCAGGAATTATCTGCAGCTCAGGAAGCTGGCCTTTGCCTTAAAAGAGGTCAGGGACAGCCAGAGGAATCTTCTGGATATTGCCTTTGATTATGGTTTTTCATCACATGAGGCTTTTACCAGGGCTTTTAAGGAAACATACGGTGTAACGCCCAGTGAATATAGGAAAAATCCTAAGCCTGTGGTTCTGCGTACAAAGATAAGTGCGTTTGACCGCTACTTTTTCGGATTAGGAGAAATCGGTATGATTCAATCAGCAGATGGTGTTAAAATTTATTTTGTTACTATACCCGCTCACAAATTTTTGTATATCAAAAACCGTGAAAGCAACGGGTACTGGGATTTCTGGCAGAAGCAAAATCTCATTCCGGGACAGGACTATGAGACAGTCTGCGGCCTGTTAGACAGCATCAAGGGAAAACTGGACGACGAAGGCGGAAGCGAGGCTAACTGCGGAAGCGGCCAAATCATGGCTTATATGAATGATCCGGATGGCAGACTCTGCGGCTGGGGGATAATGCGCTCAGAATGCTGGGGAGTCCGGCTTCCCTCGGAATACAAGGGAGAAGTGCCTCCGCAGATGCTCATGGATGATATTCCCGAAGCTGAATATATTGTTTTTGAACACGGGCCATTTGATTATGAACAGGAAAACCGCAGTGTTGAGGAAAAGATTGAAAAGGCGATGGCTGATTTTGATTTTTCCGGAACCGGCTACTGCTATGATACACAGCCCGGCAGGATCCTGTATTTCTATTTTAATCCGGAGCAGTATTTTAAGTACATCAGGCCGGTGAAAAAGATTTAATTACTTTACAGACGCCCGCGCGGGAAAGCAGCGCGGGCGTCTGTATTCATCTGTTCTGCTGAAACTATGGACGGAGAGATCCTATTAATTTTTACCTTCAGTCAGTAGGATAAACGCATCAGCCCAGGCGGCGTCCTTCCCGCATTCTGAGGCTTCAGTCAGGTTCATTACAATTCATTGATCGTTTCTGTTACGGAAATATTCCGTATTCTCTTTGCCGGTGTATAAACGGCCAGTACCGCCGCAGTGACAACGAACAGGAGTATGATGGCCAGTGAAGCAACCGGCAGGCTCCAAGCCACATAGCTGAAGTGGTCAACAATGAGGAAGTTGAAAATCATCCTGCTGACGGGCACCCCGATTCCACAGCCAATGATTCCTCCCAAGAAAGCATAGGTAAAGGCTTCGGCGGCAATCATTTTAGTAACCTGGTGTTCATCCATTCCCACCGCCCTCATGGCTCCGTACTGCTTCATCCTGGCAGACACGCTCATGGAGATGCTGTTGACAATATTGAGCACCGAAACCAGCGTGATAATCCCCAGAAATCCATATACGCAGGTTACAAAGGCAAGATATGTCCCGCTCGTGCGCTGGTCACGCTTATCGCTGAAGACATATTCACTGCCTGTTGTACTGCGGATTGCATCAACATCCGCATCATCTGCACTGCCGGTCAGTTGTACCATAACGAGCGAATAGCCGCTCACCCCTGTCAGGCGGGCAAAGGTTTCCCCTGAAGTGATAAGCGTTATTTTGCCGTTTGTGAGCCCATCGCCGCTGAACACGTCATATTTCAGCAGCCCTGCAATTTCCAGCTCTTCCTCTCCGATACGGATCTTATCTCCGATTTTCCAGGGGCTGTTCCAATCCCATGTTGCAAGGACATAATCACTGTCGCCGTATACCTTTGACAGGTCGCTGCCTCTTTTGAGAAGACCGTCCTTTTTAAGGCAGTCCAAATCAAAATCATCATAGGAAATCAGATCGATCGTTGTGGAAAATGTAGTATCGCCGTTTAATCCCGCAGGGATTTCAAAACAGCTCCTGCGTCCGTAGGCCCGTCTGACGCCCTCCATGCCGCTGAGCGTCTGAACCAGCCCGCTGTTTATGGAATTCGTACCATCGCTGCTTGTTATTCCAATATCAGAATCCGCCGCCGACTGCGGCATAACACAGTTGACAAAATCGATCAGAACGGAAAAACATAAAAACAGAATAATATATACGTTCTCTGCAATCTTTCCACCCATCAAAACGACTGTCTGGTCAAACACGCCAAGGACACCGAGTCCCTGCATAACTGAGTAAATAATCGTACCTGAAAGTACACCGAGAATCAATGAGAACACAACCTCTTTAGTGATCAGCGCACAGGCAATCGCTAAAATCGGCGGTATCAGTGATAAAAATCCTGCGTTCCATTCCATGCAAATTCCCCTCCATATTCTTTATCGCATGTTTCTTTTGTACAAAATGTACCATTGTCTTATTTTGTTTTACCCTTGCAAGGTTTATATTCGGCATTATATCCCAAACGCCAAATATTTGCAAATATTTTTTCGTCAATATGTTATTTTTGGTGTATTCTCACAAAAAACACTGTCCATTTTTATGCACTATGTCAAAACACATTATTTTTCCGAAAATCACATTGACATTCTGTCCAAACAACGTTAGTATAATAAATACAGTCAACAATAGAGGTGCGGATTGTAAGGTACGCTAAAGCTGTCAAGGAGACCGTTTCCGATGCTTTTGCCGAATATACAGCCCGCCGAAAGAGATGAACGCCGGTCCGTTCACGCTCTTGGGGGCAGAACCCAGTATTCTGTCACTGTCATGGATTCATGATGCGCTATTGATGTTTACAGACATCAATAGCGTTTTTTGTCGTTATAAACCAAAACTTCCCATACATTTTTTGCTTTTTTATCCTGTTTTTGATGGTGTTTCTTCCTATTATAATAGGCTCCCATCGGAAGCTTTTTTAGTGCGGACGGCACTGCCGGCGCTTGATCATATAAACTGTTATTTCAAATATGATTTTAATACTTCCCTTTTCAAAATGGCGCTTCAAGGTAAGGGCTTTTTTGGTGACTAAATTTATATTCTTTATATTCTGATATTTGAGAAAATCTGACGGACAAACGGTCTGATTTTTTAATCCCCCCTTTGATTCACTTAAATTTAATAACATTCATAACAATCGCAGCATGTCTGCTGGCAAAGTTGTATTATGTTTCTATTATAGCACAATTTCATCATTATACTCAAACTTTTTGTTTATTTTTTCAAAATTTTCTTACTTTTCAAAACTTTTCGCGAAGCTTTTCAACAGCTCTTTTTTCAATGCGGCTGACGTAGCTTCTGGAAATTCCCAGCATTTCGGCAATTTCACGCTGTGTAGCCGGTTTTTTATTATAAAGTCCATATCGAAGTGCAATAATTTTCTTTTCCCTCGGCGTCAGCACCTCGTCGATAAGCACATACATCCGACGCACATCTCCCGAAAGTGCCATTTTCTCGACAATATCTGTATCTTCACTCTCAATAATATCCAAAAGACTGATTTCATTGCCCTCTTTATCTGTGCCGATCGGCTCATAAAGCGAAACTTCACGCCCCTGCTTCTTTTCACTGCGCAGAAGCATAAGAATCTCATTTTCAATACAGCGGGCAGCATAGGTCACAAGCTTATGTCCTTTATCCGCATCAAATGTGTTCACTGCCTTCACAAGCCCGACAATTCCCACAGATATAAGCTCATCCTGTTCCTTGCCCGTACTCATATATTTTTTTACAATATGGGCAACAAGCCTTAAATTCTTTTCAATCAGACACGCCTTCGCCTGCATATCGCCGGCTTTATACCTTTTCAGACACTCCTTCTCCTCTTTTGCCGTCAATGGTTTTGGAAAAGACTCCACACCGATGCACCTCGCCAAAGCCTTTACCTTAGTTTATGCTTTTAAAAAAATAAAGTGCTTTTCCACATCACATTCGTTCATTTCACTACTTCTCCCACTCAAATAAGCTTCCAAGCCACTCTATACACAGTTTAAACCAGTGCGCGCAATGTTCCGCGCCCGGCTCGCCGACTTCTGACGTACACATGGACATACCGTGACGTCCTGTATGAAAAACATGATATTCGACAGGAACATTCTGTCTGTACATTGCCTGCACAAAAAGCAGCGTATTTTCAAGTGCCACAAGCTCATCGTCAAAGGTATGCCACACAAAGGTCGGCGGCGTATATGCCGTCACATGGGACTCAATGTTGTGATACGGAGCATCGGCGATATTGTCACCTAAAAGCATCTCATAGCTTTCATGAAGCTTTGGTCTTGTCAACGGTTTTGAAGATATAACCGGATAAGCTAAAATTGAGGCCGACGGACGAAGACCGCCGACAGCTGCGATTTCAGGCGTCATAGAAGCTTTCAGACGCTCACTGTCAAAGTGAACCGACAGCGATGCGGCTAAATGGCCGCCGGCTGAAAAACCGCAGACTGCAATTTTTTCCGGTATAACATCGACAGCCTCATACTCTGTACGGATCCACGCCATCGCCGCGGCAGCTTCCCGAAGCGGCAGCATATCCGGCGCTGTATGATGATCATGAAAGACTGTATATCTTAAAACAAAAGCCTGATAACCTTCTGCAAAAAATGAAAGCGCCACCGGCTCCATTTCCCTCTCGGAAATATCGGCATAGCCGCCGCCCGGAAATATTAAGACCGCAGGACGCTTGATGCGTCCGCCCCGTCCGAGTGCATGTTCATGAATATAGCCCGTAAGGACTGCCTCTGAATTTTCTAATGGTTTGATATGAATGAATTGCATCTTTTTCCCTCTTTTCTAAATCCTTTAGATTTTCTTACAATTTTAATTTATATTTGTTTATACTTTTTTATATTTTGGACACACGTTGTTCACATTTTAACGTTATACTATAGGAGTACATTAGTTAAACTAATGTTCCAAAATTTTTCATAAATGCTGGGTGATGCACAGCACCCAGCTCTCCCCCCTTTTTTAAGTAAATACACGCTACTACAAGAGAAAGAAGCTTCTGCCCAATCTGTTTCAGGTAACCTCCCAAAACCTCAGTGAAGGCACCAGCTTCTTTTTCTTATACCATATTTTCTTATGCAGGTTTTTCTATGGCATTATAAAAACATCTGCCTCAATTCTGTAAAATTTTCAATACGTGCATCATAGCCCTCCGTGACATCTCCAAAGCCGTAGGCTGCATAAATAAACGGCACTCCCGCCTTTTTGCAGGCATCCATATCGCCCTTTGTATCACCCACATAAACCGGTGCCGCAAGATTGTTGCGCGCGCATATAAGACGGATATTGCCATCCTTTGAAAGGCCGGTCCTTCCCGGATTTTCATAATCCTTAAAAAAATGCCCTGTATCATTTCCGGCGAAAAAAGCCTCGATATAGCCATCCTGGCAATTGCTTACTATAAAAAGCGGATATTTCTCTTTAAGTGCCGCAAGCGTTTCTGTGACGCCCGAAAACAACAGTCCTCCATGCTGTCTCAAATATTTATTTTCATATTCAAAGCATTTCTTAAGATAAAAAAGCCGCTGAGCTGTCTCAATTTCCGGCATACATTTTGCTGCAAATTCCTCCATCATAAGTCCCATACATGAGCGGATCATCTCAACACTAAACACTTTTTCAACCCCCGCGTCACGCAGGGCAGCCGTCCATGAATCAGCCACAATTTTACATGTATCCCAAAGCGTTCCGTCCATATCAAAAATAATGCCGTCTGTCTTCATCTTCATCCCTCCTAAAAACTGCGGCAGAAAAAATACATATCCGCATTTCTTCTGCCGCAAATAAGTCTATTTGATTGATTCTTCCCTGCGGCGCAGCAAATCGCCGGCTTCAAGCTCTATTCCTAAGTCAACCCAGACTTCCATTTTAGGATGCGGACAGCTTTCAATAGATATGCCCTCGCTGTCTGCCATCGCCTGTACAGTCACCGAAATGTCTCTGCCGTCCGGCTTCATCACTTCAATTGTCTCACCGACATTAAACTTATTCTTTTGCTCAAGGCGATACATACCGCTCTCATTTTTCTCCTCAATGATGCCAAGATATGTATATTCCTTCATATACGTATTGCTGTCGTAAATCTGGGATTCATTTGTCGTTCTTCCGAAAAAGAAGCCTGTCGTAAACTGCCTGTACGTACACTTGGATATTTCTTCGCGATAATAAGGAAGTCTTTCACGGTACTTTGCTTCATCTTCAAAATAATCATCAATTGCCTGTCTGTATGTTCTTGCCACAACTGCAACATAAAGCGCGGTTTTCATGCGGCCCTCGATTTTAAAGCTGTCAATACCGGCATCCACAAGTTCAGGAATATATTCAATCATACATAAATCTTTAGAATTAAATATATAAGTACCCCGCTCATTTTCATAAACCGGCAGATATTCGCCCGGACGGCTCTCCTCCACAACCGCATATTTCCACCGGCACGGATGGGTGCAGGCGCCCTTATTGGCATCGCGTCCCGTAAAATAATTGCTCAAAAGGCATCTTCCCGAATAAGAAATACACATCGCCCCATGGACAAACGTTTCAATCTCCAGCGTATCCGGAATATTTTTCCGCAGCTCCTTAATTTCTGCCATTGAAAGCTCTCTAGCAGAGACGACACGCTGCGCGCCCTGCTGGTGCCAGAAAAGATAAGTCATATAATTCGTATTATTGGCCTGTGTACTTATATGGATTTCAATTTCCGGACAGATTTCCTTTGCAATCATAAATACACCCGGATCAGAAATAATCAGAGCATCCGGTCCGATTGTCTTTAATTCCTTAAAATATTCTCTGACGCCGTTTAAATCGCCGTTATGGGCTAAAATATTGGCGGTCACATAAACCTTAACGCCATGATCATGGGCAAAGGCAATGCCCTTTACCATATCTTCCTTTGAAAAATTTTTTGACTTTGCTCTGAGGCTGAATACCTCACCGCCGATATAAACTGCATCCGCGCCGAAAAGTACTGCTGTTTTTAATACTTCAAGACTGCTTGCCGGAATAAGTAATTCTGGTTTTTTCATTGTTTCCTCCATTATTTTTTTGTACTGATTGTGACACCGTCGCCAATAGGCAGTATCACCGTTTCTAAGTCATCTCTGTGTTTTAATTCCCATAAATAATCTCTCATGCGGCTGTGGATCGTCCTGTTTCTGCGCGTCACCGCATAGCGCGACTCAATGACATCACCATCCTGAAGCACGTTATCAGACACAAGCGTGCCGCCATCTTCCAAAAGACGCATCACCTCCGGCAGAAAGTGGATATACTGCCCCTTCGCCGCATCCATAAATATAAAGTCATAAGGCCCGTCAAGCGCCTTTAAAATCTCCATGGCATCGCCTTCAAGAAGTGTTATACGATCCCCGGCGCCTGCTTTCTCAAAATTTTGCTTTGCCTCATCAATTCGTTTCTGAAATTTCTCTATTGTCGTTATTTTCGTATATGACGGCGCATATTCACTCATTAAAAGCGCAGAAAAGCCTACAGCAGTTCCCACTTCGAGAATCTTCTTAGGCTTTGTCATTGTTATAAGCACACGCATCAGGGAAGCCGTCTCCTGACGGATAATCGGCACCCCATCCATACGTGCACTTTTTGCTATTTCTTTGATGAGCCCTGACTCCCCTGAATCAAGAGAGCGGATATATGCGGTCATTCTCTCATCAACTATCAAATCTATTCCTCCGTTACTGTGCCGGCGCTTCGCTTTGCGCGCTGTCCGGTGTTTCACCTTCATTGCTGCCCTGTGCTTCACTCTCTTTACTGCTTTCACCGGATGTGCTTCCCATACCCGCAGATACCGCAGAACCCTTTGTCGTCAGTGCAAGCACAATATCATCTGCCGTCATCGTCTGGCTTAAATCATAAGTTCCCGGCTGTATACTATCTGAAAGCTTTGCCAGCTTCATACGTAGCACAAAAGCTGATTTATACTTAATTAAATCATTATCCTCTAATGTCTTCGCAACTTCCTTGACAGTTGTTCCCTCCGGAACATCAATGCGCACCGTTTCCTGATTGTACTTCGACATGGCAGGATCACCGAAAACCTGATAGGAGAAATCATACGCCAGCGTTGCTGCTTTAATAAAAAGAAAAATGACAAGAATATATACGCCTACATGTATCACTGTTTCCATAAAGCCAAGTCCGACTTTTTTGCCTATCTGTGCTTTTTTACTTTTGCTTTTACTCATCGTTTTCCTTTATTCCTCCTCTGAATCAAACATAAAGTCCATCTCAAACTTTACTGCATCATCAAGTATCCGATAAATGTCCCGCACCATCGTGCACAAACGCTGCTGGGCTGCCAGAAATTCCCTGACAACGCCCTCACTGAGAACATCTGCAAAATCCTGCTCAAGTTTTAATATATGCTGTGTCCGCTCGTCACTCTCAGGCGTATTAAGTAGCAGAAAATACTTTCGCCTGAACCGGTTGAGACGTGAAAGAAGTTCGGGCCGCATACAAAGCTTCGCGTAAGCTCTCGTATACTGCTCCCGCTCACTGCTCTTTCTTATGGCTGCGGCCAGCGACTTTGTCTGTTTTTCAACCTCTGTCATTTTATCCGGCCTTTCCTGCCATTAAGCGTCCACTTCCATAATAATCGGAAGTATCATCGGATTGCGCTTTGTCTGTTTCCATATAAAATCACCAAGTGATTCTCTGACAACATTTTTAATCTTGCCCCAGTCTGTACAGCGCTTGCTCAGACAATTATAGAGCGCATCATTGACAACACGTCGCGCCTCATCCATCAGATCCTCGGACTCTCTTACATAAACGAAACCTCTCGATACAATATCCGGTCCTGAAAGAATCTCATTTGTGTACTTGTCCAGCGTCATAACGACAATAATAAGACCATTTTGAGAAAGCATCTGACGATCTCTCAAAACGATATTGCCGACATCGCCGACACCAAGACCATCAACCATGATCGCGCCGCTCTGGACATGACCGGAAATCTTCGCACTCTCGTCTGAAAGTTCAAGCACGTCGCCAGTCTTCATAATAATAATATTTTCTTTTTCAACCCCCATCGTCTCTGCAAGGCCT
>USSL01000050.1 GCA_900557175.1 uncultured Eubacteriales bacterium | reverse complement strand
CAATATCTGGCCGTAAAAGATACGTCTTTTAACTTTGTAATCCTATTTTTACCTGTACCATTTTTAAAGCGGAAAACGGCATCTTTAGTTCCGTCAAAGTTTACAACTGAATTGAGGATATGAATGCCTTTCATATCTTCTTCCACGACAAGTTCAATAATACCTGATGCCACATCGTCATACTGAAAAGTCACATCAATCGGGTAAACACCCTTCTTGACATCTCTGTCTAAAGGAATATCAATCAGCATATCATCATACCAAAATCTTCCCGGTATCTCACCGATACCCTCTGCATAGACCTTTTTTACACTTCCCCTGTAGCCTTCAAATAAACTTTTCGGAACTTTAACCTGTACTCCCGGATTATATACAATCTGATAGGCTTCTTTCTTCTCACCCTCGACTGCCTCTGCCGGCTCAGTCTGCCCACTCCCGGAAGTTTCCGCAACAGTCTCTGTGACAATCGTCTCTGCACTGTCTGCATTTGCTTCAGACGCTGCTGCACTTAATGGCATCCCTGTAAACATCAGTGCTGCAGCCATAAAAAGTATGCATTGTTTTTTTAGGTTCATCTTTTTCATCGGTTCGTTCCTCCTGATAGATTTATTTTGTGATAAACACACACGCTCATACAGGAATTATACTACACCGTGTTTAAGATGTAAATGTTAAAACATCTATACTCCGATATTTATGCTAAAACATCCATACTGTACCATTCACAGGCACTTTTCTCTCAAAACCTGTATCAATGTCTGCATTTCATCGTCTGTACCGATTGTAATTCTTATATAATTGTCGATACCCGGCTTGTCAAAATATCTCACGTAAATATCCTCGGCCTTAAGCATCTCATAAAGTTTTTTTGCCGGACAAGCGGGATGTGCTGCAAAAATGAAATTTGCCGACGGCTCACAAAATGTAAATCCAAGTGCTTTAAGCTGTGCAGCCGTCCATGCTCTCGTTTCTTTTATTTTTTCGACGCATATTCTGAAATAGCCTTCCTCTATCACAGAAGCGACACCTGCCTCAATCGCCGGACGGCTCATCGTGTAGGAATTAATCGAATAGCGCACGTCATTCATTGCTTTGATAAGTTCAGGCTGCCCGATGGCAAAGCCAATACGCATTCCGGCAAGGGCACGCGATTTTGAAAATGTCTGCACGACCAAAAGATTATCATATTTCGGAATAAGTGAGAGCGCCGACGGTCCCGCAAAGTCAATGTAAGCTTCATCGACAATCACAACGCAGTCCTGATTGTGAGAAACAATGTCTTCCACGACAGATAAATCCTCATATTTTGACGTCGGAGCATTCGGATTTGGAAAAACTACACCGCCATTTTCACAATAATAATCACTGGCATTGATAGAAAAATCCGAAGTCAGCGGCCGCGTCTCATACGGAATTTTGTAAACATCAGCCCATACCGGATAAAAAGAATAGGTAATATCCGGAAATAAAACCGGCTTCTTTGAATTAAAAAAAGTCAGAAAAGCAACCGACAGCACATCGTCCGAGCCGACACCGACAAACACCTGATTTTCATCCACATCATAGCGCCATGCCAGCGCTTTTATAAGCTTTGACGCCGCCGGATCAGGATAAAGCCGCAGCGCATCACGGTCTGTCCGCTCCAGCGCCCGTTTTACCGCCGGCGCCGGCGGATACGGATTCTCATTTGTATTCAGTTTTATCATATTTTCCTTATCCGGCTGCTCCCCCGGTGTATAAGGAACAACCTTCCTCACATTTTCCTGCCATGCTTTCATAAATAATCATCCTTTCACCCGAAAATACCCATCTCACGCGCCAGCGCCTCAAAAGCCGGCAGAGACCGCTGAATCATTTCATAAGACACGCAGTAAGCAATACGCACATAGCCCGGACAACCAAAGCCAGTCGCACCAACCAAAAGAAGATGATGCTTCTTCGCCTTCTCGACAAAAACCGATTCATCCGGAACCGGAGATTTTACAAAAAGATAAAACGCACCTTGCGGCTTTACACATTCAAAGCCAAGCTTTGTGAGCGCATCATACAAAAGGCAGCGGTTCCTGTCATAAGCTGCCACGTCCGTTTTCTCTTTCAGGCACTTTGCGACAGCCAGCTGCATCAATGACGGTGCATTGACAAACCCAAGACATCGATTTGCCACAACAAGTGCCGGGGCAAGCTCGTCATAGGCGTCTATATTTTTAGAAAGTGCCAAATAACCGATACGCTCGCCCGGAAGGGACAACGACTTACTGAACGAATAGCATATGATACAATTTTTAATAATCGCCGGCATAAAAGGCACACTATACCCATCATAGGCAAGCTCTCTGTACGGCTCATCAGAGATGACATAAATCGGATGACCGATGCGCGCCTCGGCCTCGCCCAAAATTTTCTGAAGGGTCGCCAGTGTCTCCGACGAATAAATCACGCCGCTCGGATTATTCGGATTATTAATAATGACAGCTTTTGTCCGCTCATTAAGAAGCTTCGGCAGCGCCGACAAATTTAACTGAAAGCTGCTTGTATCTGCCGGAACAGCAACAAGCCTGCCTTTAAAATTCGATGTATAACTTCTGTATTCGCCAAAAAACGGGGCAAAACAGACAACCTCATCGCCCTCATTTAAAAGTGTTCTCAAAACACAATTTAACCCGCCGGCCGCACCGACCGTCATCAAAATATCCTCCATCTCATAAGATGCGCCATATTTTTCATTCAAATCATCGGCCACCGCCTGACGCACCTGCTCGTAACCGGCATTACTCATATAACCGTGAACAAAAAGGCTATCCTCACTGTCAAGCACTTCAAAAACAGCCTCTTTAATTTTTTCCGGCGCCGGCACGCTTGGATTACCGAGACTGAAATCATAAACATTCTGAGCACCGACAACCTTTGCCATCGCTTTGCCTTCCTCAAAAAGCGCCCGGATCGCCGAGCTGTTCTTTACCAAATCCGCCATATTTTCAGAAATAACCATTGTAATCTCCCGCTTTCTTCCTTTAGCATATTGAATTATAAAACATCTTATCAAAGATTTTCTGAAACTTCAATAGTTTTCAGAAAAATGCCGCTCACAATCTTTCGACACGATATATAGCGTCAGTGAACAGGGGACAACCTATTTCTTTTTACGGTTTCGTCATATAACCATTTCCTTTTTTTATCAAAGTTCATTTTTTCCTCCAAAAAAATACCCTGTACCAAACAGCCCGGCTGTACATCGTCACTGCAAATGTACAGCCTTGCCCGGTTCAGGGTATTTTTACTTTTTATTCTTCATTCATGTTTGCCAGCTTCGCTGCCTGATCTGCCGCGATAAGGCTATCAATAATTTCGTCTAAATCACCGTTCATAATCTGGTCAAGACGGTGAAGTGTCAGCTTAATTCTGTGGTCTGTACATCTTCCCTGAGGGAAATTGTAGGTTCTGATTTTTTCAGAACGGTCGCCCGTACCGACCTGATTTTTTCTTAAGGAAGCCTCCTCTTTCTGCTTTTTCTCAAGCTCTAAATCATAAAGTCTTGAGCGGAGCACCTTAAGACCTTTTTCCTTATTTTTAAGCTGTGACTTCTCATCCTGACAGGAAATGACAATACCTGTCGGGATATGTGTAATACGCACCGCGGAGTCTGTCGTGTTGACACACTGGCCGCCGTTTCCTGAAGCACGGAAAACATCGATGCGCACATCATTCATGTCAAGCTTCACATCCACATCCTCAGCCTCCGGCATAATGGCAACCGTCGCTGTCGATGTGTGGATACGTCCTGCCGATTCTGTCTCCGGCACACGCTGCACGCGGTGCACACCGCTCTCAAACTTCAGCCTTGAATAAGCGCCGTTTCCGTTGATCATAAAAATAATTTCTTTAAAACCGCCGAGGCCGTTTTCATTGACACTCATCATCTCAATTTTCCAGCGGCGTCCCTCGGCATATTTCGAATACATTCTGAAAAGATCTGCGGCAAAAAGAGCCGCTTCGTCGCCGCCGGCGCCGGCACGGATTTCCACAATAACATTTTTCTCGTCCATCGGATCCTTCGGCAAAAGAAGTATCATCAGCTCTTTCTCGATATTTTCAAGGTTTTCCTTGCTCTCGGAAAGCTCCTCCTTTGCAAGCTCGCGCATTTCTTCGTCTGTCTCTGTCTCAAGAAGCTCTAAGCTGTCGTCAATATTTTGCTTTGTCTGCTTATATTCTGTATATTTATCAGCAATCGGCGCTAAATCAGCCTGCTCCTTCATCAGCTTTCTGAATCTCAACTGGTCGCTGACAACATCCGGGTCATTTAATTCTTCCATAACCTGCTGATAACGGATTAAAATATCATCCAAACGGTCAAACATCTTTTTTCCTCCTATTTACTGACTGCCGGCTATAACAGCTGCCCGTAAACAACTCTGTCAAGACCAGCCAAATCCTGCTTTACAGTAATTCCCGCAAAGCCGGCTTTTTCTAAAAGTACACATATATCTGCGGCCTGATTCCAGCCGATTTCAAAAAACAACATACCGCCCTCATTAAGATATGACGGCGCCGTTTCCGTAATTTTTCTGTAAAATAAAAGTCCGTCGCCGCTGCCGTCCAAAGCCATGCGCGGCTCATGGGCACCAACTTCATGCATCAGCCCGTCAATATCACCCGACGGAATATATGGTGGATTGGATACGATAATATCAAAACAGCCGTCAATATTTTCAAATAAATCACTTTTAACAAACATAATTTTCTTCTGTCCGTTTGCCGCGGCATTACCTGAAGCGACCGCAAGCGCCCCGTCTGAAAGATCAGCGCCCACAGCGCGTGAAAGCTTTTTATTTGCCGCAAGGCTTGTGATAATACAGCCGGAACCGGTACACATATCAAGTACCGACATACCGGGTTTTAAATACGCTAAAACTTCCTCCACAAGCACTTCCGTATCCTGACGCGGAATAAGTACACGCTCATCCACATAAAAATCCAGCCCCATAAAATTCTGCTCGTTTGTAATATACTGAAGCGGATAATGGGTACTGCGTTTTAAAATACACGCTTCATACTGCGCCTTTAAAGCATCATCTGCATTTTTCTGCGGATTCATCAGATAATCGAGACGGCTTATTTTAAAAACAAACTGCATCAGCCGCCATGCATCCGTAGACGCCTCCAAAATCTGTGCGTCTGAAAGTCTTCTCACACCTTCATCAAGTAATTCCTTATATGTCATTGCTCTCCTGCCTTTACTTCTTCCTGAAAAGCCCGCCAGTCATAAATTGCCTCAATAGATGCAATGGCCACTTCAAGCATCGACTCATCCGGCTCTCTCGTTGTCAGCTTCTGCATCCAAAGTCCCGGCTTACTTAAAGTGTTTGTCACACAGTTTTCACTGCGTCCCGCCCACTGGATCAGCTCGTAGGACACCCCGGCAATCACAGGCACAAGAAGAATGCGAATAATCACTTTCATCACTGTACTCTCTACCGGCACAAAAGTAAAAAACAGCATAAAGAAAATCACACTTAAAACAACGACAATTAAAAGGAAGCTTGTGCCGCAGCGCTTATGAAAACGTGAATGCTTCATGGCATTTTCCACCGTAAGTTCGTCACCGTGCTCAATACAGCTGATTGTTTTGTGCTCTGCACCGTGGTACATAAAAGTTCTCTGAATATCCTTCATTCTCGAAATAAGAATCAGATAACCTAAAAATAAAATAACTCTCACAACGCCTTCAATAAGCGACAGCACAAAAGCTGAATCTGTCACCCGGCTAAAAAGATCCGAAATAAAAAACGGCAATATCATAAAGAGGCCGACGGCAAGAACAATCGAAAGTGCAACGGTTGCCCCCATTAAAAGCTTGTCCGCAAAGCTTTCCTTAGGCTCTGCCGCCGTCTTGCCGTCCGGCGTTTTTTTGTCTTTCACTTCCATTTGAGTATCTGACACTTTTTTAGCATCCGGCGTCTTTTCATCCTCCTCGTCCTCATAAAAGCTTGCCGAATACGTCAGCGTCTTCATGCCAAGGACGAGGGAATCAATAAATGCAAAAACGCCCCTGATAATCGGGACATTTCTCATATTCAGCCGGCCGACAAGCCCCTTATATACATCTTTTTTAACTTCAATTTCACCATCCGGCTTTCGCACGGCAACCGCATAATCATTGCCGCAGCGCATCATCACGCCCTCAATGACGGCCTGCCCTCCGATTTTGGCATATTTCATCGCGGCTGTACCTCTACTTTCCTGAGAATTTAAAAATAGGTTGAGATTTTAAAAACCTCAACCTTACTTTTATCATTATTCCTGTGTAAGACCATATTTACGATTGAACTTATCAATACGTCCACGAGCGGCTGCTGCTTTCTGCTGACCTGTGTAGAATGGATGACACTTTGAACAAACTTCTACGTGAATTTCCGGTTTTGTTGAACCTGTTACGAACTCATTACCGCAGTTGCAAGTAACCTTCGCCTGATAATACTTTGGATGGATTCCTTCTCTCATGTTTTTCACCTCACTACGAATTATTCATATTGAAAGTTGACAATTTGTCAATCTGTTTTCTCTGAACAGCTTTCACATTATAGCATATTTTTTTTAACAATGCAAGGACTTATTCACTTTATTTCAAATTATTTTTGTGCGCTTAATATTGGCAATAAACTCCCTGTTGCTCCGTGTGCGCATAAACATATCAATAATGTGTTCCAGCGCTTCCTCCGACTTCATACCGCCAAGTGCCTTGCGCATCAAATATACAGCTTCCAGTTCATCCTTATCAAGAAGGAGTTCCTCCCGCCGCGTTCCTGAACGCTGAATATCGACAGCCGGGAAAATTCTCTTTTCCGAAAGTCTTCTGTCAAGGACAAGTTCCATATTACCTGTTCCTTTAAATTCCTCAAAAACAACATCATCCATCTTGCTTCCGGTTTCCACAAGGGCTGTTGCGAGCACTGTCAGACTGCCGCCCTCTCTCATATTCCGGGCAGCACCGAAAAATTTCTTCGGCATGTGTAGCGCCGCCGGATCAAGACCGCCGGATAATGTACGCCCGCTCGGCGGAACCGTCAGGTTATAGGCTCTTGCAAGTCTTGTAATGCTGTCAAGCAAAATCACAACGTCGCGCTTATGCTCTACAAGACGCTTTGCACGCTCAAGCACCATCTCCGACACACGCTTATGGTGCTCAGGAAGCTCATCAAAGGTTGAATAGATAACCTCCACGTTATCTCCTTCAATATACTCCTTAATATCTGTAACTTCCTCAGGACGTTCATCAATCAGAAGAATAATCATATTCATATCCGGATGATTTTTATGAATAGCTTTTGCCATCTGCTTTAAAAGTGTCGTCTTTCCTGTCTTTGGCGGCGAAACAATCATACCGCGCTGTCCCTTTCCGATCGGCGACACTAAGTCAACCATACGCATCGGCACACTGGAACGCTCTGACTCCAGACGAATCCTCTCATTTGGAAAAATCGGCGTCATATCCTCAAAATTGCTGCGCCGCACTGCTTCCGACGGATGAAAACCGTTGACCTTTCTTACATATAATAATGCGCTGAATTTTTCTGTCGCGCCTTTGATTTTCAAATTGCCCTCAACAATATCGCCTGTTTTTAAATTGAAACGGCGAATTTGCGCCGGAGACACATAAACATCATTATCTCCCGGAAGATAATTCTCACAGCGTATAAAACCGAAACCGTCAGGTATGACTTCTAAAATTCCGTTGGCAATATGACCGCTGTCAAGTTCCTCCATCATGCGCATATTGTCCGTCGAACGAAATTCTGCCCGTTCCCTGTAATCTGTACGCTCGCGGCTGTCGCTCCGCTCGCTGCGGTAATCCGTGCGTTCGTCACTTCGGTCATTCCTGTAATCTGCACGCTCGCGGCTGTCGCTCCGCTCGCTGCGGTAATCTGTGTGCTCGCGGTCGTCGCCGCTCTCCGTTTTCACTGTTGCTGACTTCTGTGTCTCCTCAAGTTTACAAAGCACTTCTATAAGTTCCGGTTTACGCATCACCGATGTATTTTTAACGCCTGCTGACTTCGCAATTTCACGAAGCTCTGTAAGTTTTAATGTTTTATACTTTTCCTCCATCTTGTCCTCCTTCAAATGCTGGCTTTCTATATTGCAATCTGATTATTTAATTCATTCTATATACGGGATTTATTCTGATAAGCTACAGATAGACTTTACGAATATAACAATTGCTGATATCACGGGCAAATATTTCTGACATCAACATCATTGTTTTTATTATACACGTTTCTTCCTATAAAATAAAGGGGTTTTTGGCGTCTTTTTTCGACATATGGTACAGTCGGCATAAAACGCCGCCACGCGCTTGGCTTTTTTGTCAAAAATGAAACTTTGAATTGTAAATCTTTCATTTTTTGTCATTATTTTTCATTTTAGCCATTCAGCACGCTGAAATTTTATTCATTTTTTACCTTTGAAAATTATTGATTTCTTGAGTTTCTTATATTATAATTGTAAAAAAATAAATGAAGCCGATTTTGAAAGAAAGCATTTGCTCAAAATCATTTTCAGAGAATTTGAAGGAGGAATCAACATGTCATATGTAGATGAAGTTATCGACCGGGTTATCGAAAAAAATCCAAATGAGCCGGAATTTATCCAGGCCGTTACAGAAGTTTTAAATTCACTCCGCCTTGTTGTCGAAAGCGACGAAAGATATCAGAATGCAGCGCTGCTTGAAAGAATTGTTGAACCTGAGCGCATTATTATGTTCCGTGTTCCATGGGTAGACGATGCAGGCAAGGTTCAGGTCAACAGAGGTTTCCGCGTACAATTTAACAGCGCTATCGGACCTTACAAGGGCGGTCTTCGCTTACATCCTTCAGTTAATTTAAGCATTATTAAATTTTTAGGTTTTGAGCAGATTTTCAAAAATTCCCTGACAGGTCTTCCGATTGGCGGCGGCAAAGGCGGCTCCGATTTTGACCCTAAGGGCAAATCCGACAGAGAAGTCATGGCTTTCTGCCAGAGCTTTATGACGGAGCTTTACAGACATATCGGTGCTGATACAGACGTTCCTGCCGGCGATATCGGTACAGGCGCAAGAGAAATCGGCTATATGTACGGTCAGTATAAGAGAATCAGAAATATTTCCGAAGGTGTTTTGACAGGCAAGGGCTTAAGCTATGGCGGTTCTCTCGCCCGCACACAGGCTACAGGTTACGGTCTTGTTTATCTTACAGAAGAATTATTAAAAACAAAAGGCGATACTTTGGAAGGCAAAACAGTTGCCGTATCCGGCGCAGGCAATGTTGCCATTTATGCTATTGAAAAAGCACAGCAGCTTGGCGCAAAAGTTGTCACTTGCTCTGATTCCACAGGCTGGGTATATGACGCTGACGGCATTGACCTTGCCGCTTTAAAGGAAATCAAGGAAGTGAAACGTGCCCGTCTTACAGAATATAAAAATTACCG
>USSL01000049.1 GCA_900557175.1 uncultured Eubacteriales bacterium | reverse complement strand
TTATTTTTAATTATGTTTTCAGTAAGCTTGTAATTTTCAGAAATAAAAAGTAGATTGCTTTTCACAGCGCATTCACATTCGATTCACATTAAGGACACAAATGCTTGCTAATATAGGATTTGTAGAAATCAATAAGATAAATCAGACGTTTGGATGAGCGTCATTGATATAGAAAGGGGTATCCTAATGAGTGAAGAATTTGAAAAAGAACAAAAGCCCAATGAAAATGAAGAAGTAAAAAATGAAGGAGATGCATTGGAACATTCTGAAAAGGCAGAGCAGACATCATCTGTGTATCGTTTTAATCAGAGCGAGCTCAACAAACAGAGCGGTGAGAATATTTACAGTGGTGCAAATACACAAAATAGCCAGAACGCGTACAGTGGTGCGAATACACAAAATAGCCAGAATGCGTACAGTGGTGCGAATACACAAAATAGTCAGAACGCCTACAGCGGTTCTAATGCTCAAAACGGCTACAGCGGCGTGAATGGTCAGCACAATTATAACAGTTCAGGAAACCAGGGCAGTTATAACAGCCGGGGAAGCTATGGTGCACCGCACGGTTATGGCAGTCCGAATGGTTACAGCGGACAAAATCAATATGGCCCGCAAAGTCAGTATGGCAGCTATGGTCCGCAGGGCGGATACCGGACACAGGGCGGCTACGGCAATCAGCCGGGCGGTAATTATCAGCAGAATTTTAACAGCTATCAGAAGCCGCCAAAAGCAAAGAAGCCTAAAAAACCGGGCAATACTGCATCAAAGAAGTGGCTTAAGCTTGTGGCTGCGGCACTTGTATTCGGTCTTATTGCCGGAGGTACGATTGAAGGTGTGACAGCAATCAGCCGGGCAGTCAGAGGCGATGATGCGGCAAATGAAAATCAGATTAATATTGTGAAAACATCTTCAAAAAATGTCGAGACAGTTGAGGAACAGGACGTTTCAGATATTGCAGAGCAGGTATTGCCGTCAATTGTTGCCGTAAATACAAAGATTCAGATTACTGAACAGGATTTCTTTGGCAGACAATATACTCAGGAAGGCGAGGGTGCCGGTTCGGGTATTATTTTCAGCCAGGATGATGAGAATATTTATGTGTTGACAAACAATCATGTGATTGCAGATTCCACAGCTGTTCAGGTAACCTTTAATGATGATACAACGGCGGATGCAAAAATTGAAGGATTCACAGAAAATCCGGATATTGCTGTATTGTCGATACCTTTGGACAGTCTGACAGATGACACAAAGAGCAATATTAAGGCGGCAGTTATCGGTGACTCAGATACACTTAAAATGGGTGAAGGCGCGATTGCCATCGGCAATGCTTTAGGCTATGGACAGTCTGTTGTGACAGGAACCGTCAGTGCACTTGACCGTAAGATTCAGCTGACAGACGAGACAACAACAGTTATCCAGACATCGGCGGCTATTAATCCGGGCAACAGCGGCGGCGCACTTTTAAATACAAAGGGTGAAGTGATTGGTGTCAATACAGCAAAATATGCCGATACAGATGTTGAAGGCGTCGGCTGGGCAATTCCGATCAATCAGGCAATTGAAACTGCAAAAGGTATTTTAAGCGGTGATATTGTGACAAAGACAGATGAAAATACAGCGGCACTCGGTATCAGAGGCGGCACGATTGATGAGACGACAGCAAAGAAGTATGGCTATCCGCAGGGTGTGTTAATCAGTGCTGTTTATGAAAATTCTGCGGCAGCAAGAGCTGGACTTGGTGCAGGCTGCATTATTACAGGCTTTAACGGCAAGGATATTACAACAATGGATGAGCTTCAGACAGAACTCCAAAATTGTAATCCGGGAGATACTGTAAAGATGGAAGTTTGTGTACCTCAAAATTCAGGCGAATATAGTGAACCTCAGGAGGTTACAACGGTGCTTGGTTCAAAAGCCGAGATGCCTTCCGAACAAAATTAATATAGATTATTTTAAGAGAGCGGTGAATGAACAGGCCCAAAACAGGGCGGTTTAAAAGCCGCTCTTTTTGTGACATAGGAAAATTTCTATGAAATCTCATGTATAAAATGACTTGACATATTATAATGGATAGTATACTATATGATATATAGTATACTAAATAAAACAATATTGTATTAAACGTAAAAAAGAGGTGATTTTATAATTCTTTAAGTTGTATAACTCGTTCTTTTGTCCTATAATATATAAAAATGATACGATAGTATCACATCGATTTCAGGAGGAAGATTATGAGCGACTATAAAGATAAAGATGAATTAACAAAAACAGAAGACACATCATCTGATCATAAAAAAGATGACAGCCATAAGGAATATGAGGATATCTGTTATGTGTGCAGACGTCCTGAGAGTAAAGCGGGGAAGATGATTCACCTGCCGATTAATAATATTTGTGTTTGCGCCGATTGTATGCAAAAAAGCTTTGATACAATGAATAACAGCGGCATGAGTGACATGATGAATATGAATAATATCAATTTTCAGGATTTGATGAATTTCGGAATGCCGATGATGGGCGGCCCGGATATGATGCCGAAGTCCCAGAAGCTTAAGAAGAAAAAGCCGAAGGAAGAAGCACAGCCTGTATTTGATATTAAGAAGATACCGGCGCCGCATGTGATAAAGGCACAGCTGGATGATTATGTGATCGGTCAGGAGTATGCAAAGAAGGTGATGTCGGTTGCCGTTTACAATCATTATAAGCGGGTTGCGACAAATACGATGGATGATATCGAGATAGAAAAGTCCAATATGCTTATGATCGGACCGACAGGCTGCGGCAAGACATATCTTGTCCGCACGTTAGCAAAGCTTCTTGATGTGCCGCTTGCCATCACAGATGCGACAACACTGACAGAGGCCGGTTATATCGGCGATGATGTTGAGAGTGTTGTTTCAAAGCTTTTGGCGGCCGCAGATAATGATGTAGAAAAGGCAGAGCGCGGTATTATTTTTATCGACGAGATTGATAAGATTGCCAAAAAGAAGAATACGACAAGCAGAGATGTCAGCGGTGAGTCGGTGCAGCAGGGACTTTTAAAGCTTTTGGAAGGCAGCGATATTGAAGTACCTGTCGGCGCCAGCAGTAAAAATGCGATGGTACCGATGACAACAGTGAGTACACGGAATATTTTATTCATATGCGGCGGCGCATTTCCGGACTTGGAGAATATTATTAAAGAGCGCCTGACGCAGCAGAGCTCTATCGGTTTCATTGCGGATCTTAAAGATAAGTATGACAATGACAAAAATCTTATAAGCAAGGTAACCATTGATGATTTGCGTACTTTTGGCATGATACCGGAGTTTATCGGCCGTCTTCCGGTGATTTTCACATTGCAGGGCTTAAGTGAGGACATGCTTGTGAAGATATTAAAGGAGCCGAAAAATGCGATTTTAAAGCAGTATCAGAAGCTGCTTGCTCTGGATGAGGTCGATTTACAGTTTTCTGATGACGCACTGACAGCGATTGCCGCAAAGGCTATGGAGAAAAAGACAGGTGCGAGAGCGCTCCGCTCGATTATCGAGGAATTTATGCTGGATATTATGTATGAGATTCCGAAGGATGATAACATTGGCAGAGTGACGATTACAAGAGAATATATCGAGAATACAGGCGGCCCGGTCATTGAGATGCGCGGTGCCCTGCCGGTAACAAAAAATAGTTAAGCCGCATATGATAAAAGAAAAGTCTTGAGGCTTCTATGACCGACAGTGAATGTAAAGCAATGATACTTTCGGAAAATTCAGCGGACTTTATCATTGAATATGGCGGTAATGCCGTCAATGTGTCCGAGCGCTATGACGCACAATGTATACAGGTGATTAATTCAAGATATGTGATTATCCATACGCCGGTTGGGCGGATGAGTGAGATATCCCGCTTTGCCTATAATTCAGTGCCTAAGCTTTACGGGCTGATGGATACGACAAGCATGGACGTATCAGGGATTACAAGACTCCACAGACAGCCTTTTCTTTCACTTCGGGGCAGCGGCATTTTAATTGGTATCATTGATACGGGCATTGACTATACACATCCGGTATTTTTGCAGGCGGACGGCACAACACGTATTGTCAGGATTTGGGATCAGACAATCCAGGACGGGCCTGCGCCGGAAGGTATTTTTTACGGCACAGAGTATGATGAGACAATGATTAATAAGGCGCTTTCCTCAGATAATCCTTATGCGCTCGTTCCGTCAAGAGATACCGAAGGACACGGCACAGTGATGGCAGGCCTTGCGGCCGGAGGTTATGATGCGGCCAATGATTTTACAGGTGCGGCGCCGGAGGCATCCATTGCCGTTGTCAAGTTAAAGCCGGCAAAAAATTATTTGCGAAGCTATAATTTAATACGTCAGGGTGCCCCGGCTTTTCAGGAAAATGATATTATGATGGGCATCCGGTACTTGCTTGAAATTGCCCGGTCGCTCGCTCAGCCGCTTGTTGTACTTTTGGGCATCGGTACAAGCTCAGGAGATCATAATGGCTTAAGTTATCTGAATAATTACATGAATGATGTCGGTGATCTGCGGGGGTGCTGTATGGTCAGTGCCTGCGGCAATGAAGGCAATGAAAGCGGTCACTATTCCGGGCGCATAGAGCCGGGGACAATATATGAAGATGTCGAAATCCGTGTGGATAGTGCAGAGAATGGCTTTACGGCAGAACTCTGGGGCAGGACACCGGACATCTTTTCTGTCGGTATACAAACGCCGGGCGGGGAGCGCATTGAGCGTATTCCGCCGCGTTACGGTCAGGTTCAGACTATTGATTTTGTTTTGGAGCCGACGCAGATTTATATTCAGTACAAGCTTGTGGAATCTTCATCGGGCGATTTACTGATTGCGATGCGCTTTCAAAATCCGACGCCGGGGGTGTGGACCATTCGTGTTTTCGGCGAAAATCTTGTGTACAGAACATACAATATGTGGCTTCCGATCAGCAGCTTTTTGGAAGAAGGCACTTATTTTTTAAAACCGGATCCCGATATTACAATGACATCGCCGGGAGACACAAATACATGCGTCTGCGTGGCTGCATATAACCACAATAATGACAGTATTTATTATGCCTCCGGCAGAGGCTTTACGCCGTCGGGACGCATTGTGCCGGATATTGCGGCGCCGGGAGTTAATGTTTATGTGCCGGTGCCGGGCAAAAGATTTACACAAAGAAGCGGTACATCCGTAGCTGCGGCACATGCGGCCGGGGCTGCGGCCCTCCTTATGGAATGGGGGATTTACCGGAAAAACAATTTGAACATGGACACAACGGAAATAAAAAAGTATCTTATACGGGGTGCCAAAAGACAGGCGGATATCGTCTATCCCAATACAAGGTGGGGCTTTGGTACGCTGGATTTGTATAATGTTTTTCAAAGATTAACAACATAAGACAGGAGGAAGTAAAAATGGCATTTTTTGATGAAGTAAAGAAAAGTATTACAGACGTTTCAGAGACAATCGTGAAAAAGTCAACGGCACTTGTTGAGATTCAGAAGCTTAAAATGAAAAAGACTTCGCTGGAGAATGATATTAAACGTGATTTTGCCTTGCTAGGAAAGATTTATTTTGCTAAAATGGAAGCAGACGGTACAGAGGGCGAGACACCGGAAGCAATTCAGTCATATGAACGCATTGTCGGCGCAAGGCAGGCAGTGGAGGAAATTAAAGAAAAGCTTTCTAAAATGAATAATGAGAAAAACTGCCGCGCCTGCGGCGCGAGCGTACCGCTGGACACAATTTACTGTCCAAAATGCGGCACACGTTTTGAGGATGAGGTTTCAGAGGAAGGCTGTGAGACAGCAGAGGAAAGCTGTGAGGAAGTCTGCGAGACAGCAGAGGAAAGCAGCGAGGAAGTCTGCGAAGCAGCAGAGGAAGCCTGCGAGGCAGCAGAAAGCTGTGAGGAAGTCTGCGAGACAGCAGAGGAAGCCTGTGAGGAAACCTGCGAGGCGGCAGAGGACGACTGTGCGAGTGAAGCAGTTGAAGAAAGCGAAGAAAAAAACGAATAACTTGTTGATGCATCCGGCCCCGTCATAAGCGGCGGCCGGATTTTTAGTTATATCGCATTTAAAGCTGTCATAGGACTGAAATGACGGACACGCGGTGTGCCGAAACGAAAAGATAAGGAGAGACAAAAAAGATGAAGACGAAGGACTTAGCACTTAAAAGAGAAAGCGCATGGGATGTGCTCGGCGCCGAAGGTAAAAAAGAAATTTTTGATTTCGCAGAAGGTTACAAAGCTTTTTTGGATGAGGGCAAGACAGAAAGAGAATGTGTGGAGGCCGCAGTGAAGCTTTTAAAGGCGCACGGCTATAAGAATCTTGAGAAAAAGCAGGCTGTAAAAGCCGGGGATAAGGTTTATAAAAAAATTCACGGCAAAGGCTTGATCGCTGCTGTTGTCGGCAAAGAAGATTTAAGCTGCGGTCTTAATATTTTAGGCGCGCACATTGATTCTCCGAGAGTTGATTTAAAGCCGATGCCTTTATATGAGGATGAGGAGCTGGCACTTTTAAAAACACATTACTACGGCGGTATTAAAAAGTATCAGTGGTCAACACTTCCGCTGGCACTTCACGGCATTATTTTTAATCAGAAGGGTGAAAAGGTTGAAGTTGTGATCGGTGAGGATGATCAGGATCCGATTTTTACAATTAATGAGCTTTTAGTTCACTTAAGTCAGGAGCAGATGACAAGAAAGGGCGCTGAGGTTGTCAAAGCGGAGGAAATGAATGTTCTTGTCGGCGGTATTCCGGTTGAGGATAAAGAAGAAAAACAGCGGGTAAAAACGGCTGTCTTAATGCTTTTAAATGAAAAATACGGTATTACAGAAAAGGATTTTATCAGCGCTGAATTTGAGCTTGTGCCTGCACATAAGGCAAAGGATGTCGGCTTTGACCGTTCTTTTATCGGAGCTTACGGACAGGATGACAGAGTTTGTGCCTATACCGCTTTAAAAGCGATCTGTGAAATCGAGAAACCGGAAAAGACATGTGTATGTATGCTTTCGGACAAAGAAGAAGTCGGCAGCGGCGGCAATACAGGCGCTCAGTCAAGAATGTATGAAAATGCTTTAAGAATGCTCCTTGTAAAGCTTGACGGTACATTTGATTCCTATAAATATTATCAGTGTATTGAAAACTCAAAGATGCTCTCGTCGGATGTGACGGCAGCTTTTGAGCCGTCCTACGCATCGGCTTATGATAAGTTAAACAGCTCATTTGCAGGCAAAGGCGTATGCCTTATGAAATACACAGGCGCCAGAGGCAAGGGCGGCTGTAACGATGCCAACAGCGAGTTCTTCGCAGAAGTCACAAGAATGTTTGACAAGAAAGCAATCGTATGGCAGACAGGTGAACTTGGCCGTGTAGACCTTGGCGGCGGCGGTACAATTGCCGTATACATGGCAAATCTCGGCATGAATGTGATTGACTGCGGTGTGCCTGTACTTTCAATGCATTCACCGCTTGAGGTGACAAGTAAGGCTGATGTTTACTGTACATATGCAGGCTTTAAGGCATTCTTGGAAAATATTCAGTAATTTTAAGGGGGAGTTATTGTGATTTTTTACGGAACGAGCGCTGCAGAGGGGATTCCAAGCCCTTTTTGTACGTGTGATGTGTGCGAGAATGCAAGAAAGGTTGGCGGCCGGGAGGTGCGCACGCGGACGATGTTTCGCATTGATGAAGCACACTGTATTGATTTGGGCGCCGACGCCTACTGCCAGTCGCTAAAGTACGGTGATTTTACGAAGCTGCGTCATGTCCTTGTGACACATACCCATGAAGACCATCTTGCCTTTATGATGTTTAATATACGGAAAATGGCGCGGGAGAGAAGCAATGAGCCGCTTCACTATTATCTGACAGATAAGGCGTATGATATTGTTGATTTCTTCGTGAAAAATAAGCCGATTTTAAAGGGGACGATGGGACGTCTGATCGATGACGGCATTGTGGCTTTTCACAAACTGGAGTTTGGGCAGACTTATAAAGCCGGTGAACTTATGGTGACGCCGCTTCGGGGCAGCCATTTCGGAAATATGGGCGAAAATGCGGCAAATTATATCATTGTGCTGCCGGATGGACGAAAAATGTATTATGGGCTTGATACCGGTGCATACTATGAAGAAACGTATGAAGCATTAAAGGCGCATAAGCTTGATATTTTAATCAGTGAGTGTACGTTCGGACTGACAATGAACCGGAAGCCTGAGGGCCATCTGGATGCTTTCAGCTGTATGGACACATTCAAACGGCTGTATGCACAGAAAACCATTGATGAAAATACAAAGGTTATTCTGACGCACATCAATCACTATACAAGTACCCATGCCCAATTGACCGAATGGTTTGACGCACATCCAATGCCTTATGAAATCACAGTTGCCTACGATGGCTATGAAATAAAGTAAAAAAGTGTTGCTATTTTCAAAAATATCATGTAAAATAAAACACATCATGTAGTTTTAAAAACTATATGATACATATAGGAGGCTATAAAATGACAAGAGAAACAATTTCTGCAAAAAATGCACCGGCAGCAGTCGGACCATATGTTCATGCAGTTAAAGCAGGAGAAATGTTATACACATCAGGACAGCTTGGATTAATTCCTGAAAGCGGCGTCCTTCCGGAAGGAATCGAGGCACAGACAAAGCAGGCACTTGAAAATTTAAAGGCAGTTGTTGAGGCTGCCGGCTTAACACTTGGCAATGTTGTAAAAACAACGGTATTTCTTGCAGATATTAACGACTTTGCCACAGTAAATAAAATTTATGCCGAATATTTTACGGGAGAAGCACCGGCACGTTCATGTGTTCAGGTTGCAAAGCTTCCGAAAGACGGCTTAGTGGAGATTGAGGCTATTGCCGCCGGCTGAATTTAAAAGTTTTTGTCTCGTGACAGACAGTGCCTGCGATTTGCCTGCTGAGACACAAAAAGCGCTGGATATTAAGGTTGTCCCTTTTTATGTTGCTTTCGATGACGGTGTTTACCTGAAAGAAGGGGAAGGGCTTAACCCGGAAGCATTTTATGAAAAAATGTCGGCAAGTCCCGGTATTTTTCCGAAAACATCGCTGCCTTCCGTGGATGATTATGCGTCTGTTTTCATCCCGTGTGCGGCTGCCGGGGAGGCTGTCATATGCATATGCCTTTCCTCAGAACTAAGCGGCTCTTATAACAGCGCCCGCAATGCGGCTGAGCTTGTCAAGGAGACGTATCCTAAAGCTGAGATTACGGTGATTGACAGCCATATGGCGACAGTTTCTGAAGGACTTTTAGTGACAGAGGCCGCGAGAATGCGAAAATCCGGCATCGGCTATGAGCGGTGCGCTGAGACGCTTCGTAAGCTATTGCCGACCGGCAGAATTTTCTTTTCTGTCGGCACGATGGACTACCTCGTTCACGGCGGAAGGGTTGGACGGCTTAAAGGGGCAGCGGCCTCGACACTCGGTTTGAAGCCGATATTAATGTTTGGCCGCGGCG
>USSL01000048.1 GCA_900557175.1 uncultured Eubacteriales bacterium | reverse complement strand
CAACGCCGATTTCACAGAGCAAAAATACAAGGGATGAACCGCCGTAGCTTATAAACGGCATCGGAATACCTGTATTTGGCATAGAGTTTGTTGACACGGCAATATTGATAAGCACCTGCATACCGATATGCGTCATCACGCCGACAACAATGAGCGCACCATATAAATCCGGCGCATTATTCGCAATAACCATGCAGCGCCACAAAAGAAGAATAAAAAGCAAAATCACTGCAACCGCGCCAAATACACCGAGCTCCTCGCATATAATCGAGAAAATCATATCGTTGTGCGCCTCCGGCAAATAATTCAGCTTCTGAATACTGTGTCCGAGTCCTTTGCCGAACAGGCCGCCGGAGCCGATGGCATAAAGCGCCTGTCTTGTCTGATAAGCATTCGGATGTGTTTCAACATTAAGCCATGCATCAATACGGTCCATACGGTATCCCTGCATCATCAGGCCAAGCAGACCAAAGCAGACGACAAGACCGACAATAAGAATAAATGGTTTATATTTATCACTGGCGACAAACACAATCACAAAAGTAATCGCTGAAAGGACGATGGCCGTACTTAAGTTACTGATGACAACGAGACCGATAATCGGCAGCGCGATCGCCATCACCTTAATAATGCCCCATATATCTTTAAGCTGATTAATCGTAATCGAGGCCACATAAGACAAAAACATAATAAGTACAATCTTTGCAATTTCCGACGGCTGTATCTGAAAACCGATCTTGATCCAGCGTCTTGAACCGTTGGCCTCCACGCCAATTCTCGGAACAAATACGAGCACCTGAAGAATAATTGTCACTATGTAGGCAAAAAAAAGAAATTTTGTCCACACATGGTAATCAAAACGGGTAATAAAAAACATTGCCACAAAGCCCGCGACACTCCAAAGCGCCTGCTTTTTTAAATAAAAAAGAGAGTCGCCCTCCTTGATTGCCGAAGAATAGGAACTTGTGCTGTAAATCATAACAAGTCCGAAGCCGATTAAAAATAAAACGACAAAAAGGAGTGTATAGTCAAAATACTTTTGTGATTTTGCAATTTTGCGCTGGACACGGCGCTGTGCCCGCTGCTGTGTCTGTGCTGCTGTTGATGCCATGGCTTCACCTCCCGCTGTTTCTAATCGTCAAGTGCATGAACATAATCTTTAAACATATCGCCGCGTTCTTCATAATTTTTAAACATGCCCCAGCTTGCACATGCCGGTGACAAAAGTACAGCATCGCCTTCTGCCGCATTGTCCGCACAAAGCTTTACGGCTTCCTCAAGACTTCCGGCACGGACAACCTTATCAAAGCCGTGGCTTTTTGCACAAGCCTCAATTTTATCTGCCGTCGCGCCGAGAAGTACAAGCAGCTTTACTTTTGTGCCAAAGGATTCGATCCAATCATCAAACGCCACATTTTTATCATAACCGCCTCCGATTACAAGCGTCGGCTTTACCATCGCTTCCACTGCCTTAATGGCCGCATCTGTATTTGTGCCCTTTGAATCGTTATAATAATCGACACCTTTTTTTGTTGCCACATATTCAATTCTGTGCGCCACTGCCTTAAAATGAATGAGGACATCATGAATGACTTCCTGCGGTATATTAAAACATTCTGCAGCGGCCACGGCTGCCATCACATTTTCCATATTATGTATGCCTAAAATCTTCAGCTCATTTTCAAAACATATATGACGTCTGACGCCATTTTCGGCACGGATGATCTCACCGTCCCTGTAATAATAGCCATCTTCTAAAACACGGCGGCTGCTGAAATAAATAACCTTCGCCTTAGCGTCTTTTCCCGCAGCCCGCGTATACTCATCCTCATAATTTAAAATGACAAAATCGTCCTCCGTCTGATTTTTCATCACAGACATTTTTACAGCCGCATAATTTTCCATTGTATAATGACGGTTTAAATGATCCGGCGTCACATTTAATACGGCACTGACAAACGGATGGAAATTTTCGATTGTCTCAAGCTGAAAGCTTGATATCTCCGCTGCAATGACAGAATCCTCTGTCGTTTCAAGCGCTCTTTCAGTATATGACTGTCCGATATTGCCGACAACAAATGCACTGTCAAAATAGGCGCCCAAAATCTCGCCCAAAAGAGATGTTGTCGTTGTCTTGCCGTTCGTTCCTGTAATTGCCGCAATGCGCCCTTTTGAAAATGCATAGGCAAGCTCAATTTCACCCCATACTTTGACGCCGCTTTTACGGATATCCTCAACAAACGGGGCATCCACCGGAATTCCCGGACTGATCACAGCAAGTGCACATTCCGAAATAACTGAAGCCGGAAGCGCTCCAACAACAATTTCTATTTCTGACGGCACAATGCCTTTTGCCTCAAGCTTAATGCGGAGTGCCTCCACATCAAGGTCTTCTTTGCTGTCATATAAAATAACACGGGCACCTACCGCCCTTAAAAGCTTTGCCGCACCGAGACCGCTGATGCCGGCCCCTGCCACAAGCACTTTTTTATGATTAAAATTCATTTTTTATTTCCTCCGATCAGTGAAATCTACAGCGCCAAAAAGCCGATGATACAGGCAATTGCCGTTACAATAGAGAATATGGCGACAACCTTAGTCTCCGGCCAGCCGCACAGCTCAAAATGATGATGTATCGGCGCCATTTTAAAAATACGTTTTCCCTTTGTTAATTTAAAATATGTGACCTGAAGAATGACTGATAAAACTTCCACAAGATAAATAATACCGACAATGACAATAAAAATCGGCATCTTAAGCACAATGGCCGTACTTGCCACAAATCCGCCAAGCGCCAGTGAACCTGTATCGCCCATAAATACCTTTGCCGGATACACATTGACAAGTAAAAATCCTAAAAGCGCCCCGACAGCCGCGCCTGTCACCGGATGCAGACCGCTTTTTGTGGCAACGGCAACAACTGTAAAAAAGGCTGCCACAAGCACCGTAACGCTTGATAAAAGTCCGTCAAGACCGTCTGTAAAGTTTGTGCCGTTGACTGTACCGAGCATCACAAAAAATACAAAAATAACAAACAGCCATACCGGAAAATGAATATAAAGGCCGTCTTCAAACCCGCCTGTAAACGGAATAAGCACACTAGTACCGATATCTGTATATTTCAAAATGTAAAATACAAAAATTGCCGTCACAATCATCTGGCCGGCCAGCTTCTGAACTTCTGTAAGCCCTAAATTTCTTTTCTTGACAACTTTAATATAATCATCCAAAAAGCCAATCACCCCAAAACCTAATGTTGTAAAAACAACCGGGAGTACGATTGGATAATCTTTTAAGAAAATAAGCGCTGTCACAGCAATCGCCAGCATAAAAATCACGCCGCCCATTGTCGGTGTGCCCGATTTCTTCTGATGGGCTGCCGGCCCTTCCTCACGGATATACTGACCAAACTTCAGCTTGTGCAGAAACGGAATGACAACTGGACCGAGCAGTGCACTGATAACAAATGAAATTAATATAGGTAATACGATTGAATACTTCATATGATGACCTCTCTTGTATATTTTCTTCTAAATTACTGATTATAGAACAATCCCGGCTTATTGTAAAGCCCTCTTGTCCTCAAGATACGGAAGCACATTTTCATAAATCTCCCGCATGACGGGCGCGGCAATCGTTCCGCCGTAATAGGTCCCCTTTGGCTCATCAATCATGACAAGACCGATAATACACGGATGATCCGCCGGCCAAAAGCCTAAAAACGAAGCAATGTAGCGTCCTGAGCCCCTCGGAAGCTTCTGGCTTGTCGCTGTCTTGCCGCCGATTGAATAGCCCTCAATTTTTGCATTTTTTCCTGTTCCCTCAGATACAACCTTTTCAAGCAGCATTTTCATCGTCTCACTTGTCTTTGACGATACTGCGCCCGGTTTTGTCTCGTATTCGAAGGTTTTTATGATTTCCCCCGCCTCACTTTCAATGCTGACGCCAAAATGCGGCGTTACAAGCGTTCCGCCGTTAATCACCGCACTGACAGCCCGAAGAAGCTGCAGCGGCGTAATCTGAAACGACTGGCCGAACGAAATCGTGGCAAGCTCGACCGCACCGATATCCTCCTGCTTATGCATAATTGAAGAAGATTCTCCCGGCACATCAACGCCTGTTTTTTCAAAAAGGCCAAGCCGTCTGAAATACTTATACATATTTGCGGCGCCGACTCGCGCTCCCACATCCATAAATACCGGGTTGCATGAATTCATAAATCCCTGCTCGAAAGTCTCGCTGCCATGCCCCGCCGTCTTATGACACCGGATCCGCCTGTCTTCCACAATGCGAAAGCCCGGACATGAAAAACTGTCGGTTAAAGAAACAACATTTTCTTCAAGGGCTGCCGTTGACGTCACAATTTTAAATGTGGATCCCGGCTCATATGTATCATTGATACAGCCATTGCGCCACATAAGGTTTAATGCATCATTTTTGGATACGCCTTCCGGCAGCGCCGCATGAAGCTCATACGGCATATTCAAATCAAATTCCGGTGCATCGACAAGCGCATAAATCTCACCATTTTGCGGATTCATTAAAATAATTGACACGCCTGCCGCTTCTTTTTGTTCTAATATTTTCTCTGCTGTCTGTGCGGCAAAGCTTTGAATATTATAATCAATACTCGTATTCAGATGCGCACCGGGAATTGGATTTTCCCGCTTTTCCGCCTCATTTTCAACTTCAACGCCCCTGACGTCTGTCTTTGTCAAAAGCCTGCCCTCAGTTCCTGAAAGGTACTTATCATACTTCACTTCAAGACCGATAATCCCCTGATTATCGCCGCCGGTAAAGCCGATGACCTTCGAGGCAAGATCGCCGTAAGGATAGTAACGGGCATAATCCTCATCCACATTAACGCCGTCCAGACGGCAGGCTCTTATTTTGTCACCAAGTGCTTTTGGCACATTAGATTTAATTTTTTCTATGGAAGAAACCTTTTCAACACGCGCCCGCACCTGATCCTCATCCATATCTAAAATATCCGATAATGTGTCAATGACCTTTTCAGGCTCAGTCACCTGATTATGAATGACAGACACTGTACATACCGACTGATTAAGCGCCAGTGCTGTACCGTTTCTATCATAAATATTGCCTCTGAGCGCCTTAATTTTCCGCTCACGTTCTTCCACCTGTTCTGCCCTTATGAGATAATAATCCGAGCGGATCACCATCACATAAATAAGTCTTCCAAAAAGCAATAAAAATACTGCAAGCATCATCATAAATAAAAGCTTTGTTTTCCGGCGATTGTAATGTCTTGGCTTCATAAACCCACCTTAAATCCGGCATTACTAAATCTTATGAATGAGCTGCCGACTTATATTACTGCCGCAGCGGCGCGTTTGTATTTGTCGGGAAATATTCAGCCCAAAGTTCACGCTTTCTTGCTTCACTCATCTCCGGCTTTTCCTGTACATCACTGCCGGAAATCTGGCCCGCAGCGCCGGTTTCGCCCTGCTGGAGCGTATCGGCTGTCCCGCCGGTTCCGTCTGTGCCTGTCGTATCAGTTGTTTCAGCTGTATCTGTCGTATCACTGCTCTGCGTTGTATCTGTCTCGCCCGACACTGTTGTCTCACCCGGCTCTGTTGTATCGCCCGGCTCTGTTGTATCGCCCGGCTCTGCTGCATCGCCTGTTTCAGCCTGGACACCTTCCGGGAATATCTGAAGATATGGAAGCAGCTCCTCATAAATTTTCTTTGTAAGAATCTGCGGCAGTCTTGAATCCGCCTGAGTCACTGTATTCGGTTCATCAACAATTGTATACACAAGCACCTGGGGATCATCCATCGGCGCTGCACTGACAAAAGATACAAGACAACGTCCGTCATCACGCGGCAGCTTTTCGGCTGTACCCGTTTTTCCGCCGATATCATAACCTTCGATATCTGCATAAACCGCTGTACTGCCTTCCTTCTGGACAGTGGCGCGCATTGCTTCTTTTATAAAATCAGCTGTCTGCTCAGAAACCGTTTTCCGCACAAGCTCCTTATCAAACTTCTGCACAAGATTGCCATTTTCTGATGTAATCTCTTTCACAACATGCGGCCGATAATAATCACCGTCAGCAAGGATCGAGCTGATAGCCGATGATACCTGAACCATCGTTGTCGTATACGTCTGACCGAAAGCATTGATGGCTAGGTCAATCTCTTTCATATCTTCCAGCGAATAAACCTGACCGGATGATTCGCCCGGCAGATCAATATTCGTCTTTTGCCCAAAGCCAAATAAATTTTGATATTTTGTAAACCGCTCCTGCCCCATCTTAAGACCGATTTCCATCAGCGCCGTATTACATGAATGTTCCAGCGCCCCCTGCAAATCAACAAGGCCATGAATGCCGTTACACTTAACAGGGGAGTTGACACCCTCAAATTCAAGTGCGCCTGTGCAATTAAACTCATCCGACGGATTTGACGTATGTTCCTCCAATGCCGAGGCAACCGTCACAAGCTTTACTGTCGAACCCGGCTCATAAGCATCACTGACGCCGAAATTTTTCCATATTCCCTGCATCAGTGTCAGCTTCTCTATCTCGTCCATCGCATCAAATGTCTCGTCCGTCACGCCTTCATATTTTTTAAAATAAGATCGAAATGACTCATAATCTCTCGTATCATTTAAGTTATAAAACGGCGCTGTTGCCATACCTAAGATTTCACCGGTCTTAATATCCTGAACGATTACTGCCGTATTTTTGCTTCCGATAGCCTCCATAAATTCACCGATATGCTTCTCGATAATTCTCTGGACATTAATATCCAATGTTGTCACAACATTATTGCCATTGACCGCAGCAATCGTTGTCTGCTCAAGTGTACTCTCGTCCGTCAGATAGCCATACTGGCGTCCGTCCGTACCATTTAATTCACTGTTATAATATGCTTCCAGTCCGTAGGCACCCACATTGCCGGCATTTGTAAAACCGATAATATCACAGGCAAGTGTATCATACGGATACTTTCTTATATATTCTTCCTCAAACCATATCCCTTTAATAAACTGATTTTCCTTTTGAACTGCCTCATCTTCCGAAGCCATCATATCTTTATATGGCTGGACAACATCATATGAAAGCTTTTTTTGCAGTACCTTATACCGGCTTTCCGGGTTATCTTCAATCCACTGGCGCACCTCGTCGCCGTCAACGCCAAAATACTTTTCCAGCGCTGCGATCGTAGGCTCGACACAATCTCCGACTTTCTTATCTGCTTTTGAGTTAAGAATAACATACGCATCAATTACAAGGTTATACACCTTTTCACTTGTTGCCAGCACAGTGCCGTTTCTGTCGAGAATATCCCCCCGCTTAAACGGCAGTGTCTTATTGGAAGCCTGCTGCTGCGCTAACACCTGAAGTGAATATTTTCTGCCGCTTTTAATTGTAATATAATTCAACCGCACGATAAGCGCACATAAAAGTGCGACAATGATTGAAAATACAATAATGAGCTTCCTTCGGTTGGGCAGCGCAAATTTGCGTTTTGTTTCATCAAGATTCATGACCGGCGTCGGGCGCTTCCGCTTCCCCGACTTAATATTTTTCCGTGTTTTTGTTCTGTTTCTGACATCGCGTCCTGCTTTGCCGGCCGCAGCGCGGCGCACCGCTTTCGATGCCTGTTCCCGTTTTTGTCCGCTGCTTTTTCTATGCTTATCATGCTGATTGTTTCTGCCTTTTCTCTGATCTGCCATGTACTCACCTATCCTCTGATTTCAGAAAGAGACTGTCCCATTACGGTGACAGTCTCAATATTTTCATTTGTCTGATTGTGGTATGTCCTGAAACTGCTTCACATAATCCTCATCACTGCTTTGATACTTTATAATCTGACTCTGGATCGGCGGCGCCATTCCAAGCTTTTCTGTCGCATACTTATAAACATATTCCAAATCAACCGCACTTGAAATACGTTCCCTCGCCGCGCTGTTGGCATCTGTCAGTGTTGCAAGTTCACTTGTCAGTGAAGCAATCTTACTGCTTTTTTGTGTCATCTGATTCTGAAGATTCAGATACAAAACACAGCTTATTAATACAAATATTACTGAAATTCCTAAAAATAACGTGTATTTTAAATCCAGTTTTAAAGCTTTCTCTCTATTCCGCATAGCTATTCTTTGATTCACCTGTCTCCTCTTGTCGACGGTCCTCGTCTGAACCGTCTGCCGGGATGTCCCCGGTTTTCGTCTCTGAGGTAAAGCCGCATTCCCGGCATTTGCTGTGCCTTTGGACTGTTTTCTGTACGGTGACGGTGCTGTCTGTCTGACTGATGAACCTTCAACATAAAATCTTCGATTGTTTGACGGTGTTCTTCTCCTGTCAGTCCCGCGCCTGTTACTTTCCATGATGACTCTCCTTTTACTTCTGCTGGCACACTTTCATAAACACTCTCAGCTTGGCACTTTTTGAACGGCTGTTGACTTCCAGCTCCTCTGCCGACGGCAATATCGGTTTTCGCGTCACGACTTTGCCCTGTGATACCTTTCCACATACGCATACCGGAAAAGACGGCGGACATTCACACGGATTTTCATTCTTTCTGAAAATACTTTTAACGATTCTGTCCTCCAGCGAGTGGAATGTAATAATACAGAGACGGCCGCCGTCATTTAAAAGCGAAATCATATCGTCGATGCTGTTTTGAAGCACCTCAAGCTCATGATTCAGCTCAATACGGATGGCCTGAAACGTCCGCTTGGCAGGATGCCCGCCGACGGCTCTTACCTTCATCGGAATTGCCCGCTTAATAATTTCAGCCAGTTCCAATGTCGTCTCTATCGGCTTTTGCTGTCTTGCAGCCACAATGTGCTTTGCAATATTTTTGGCAAACTTATCTTCACCATAATCCCTTATAATCTGATAAAGCTTCATCTCGGAATATTCATTGACAATATCCCTCGCAGTCAGTGTCTGACGCTGATCCATACGCATATCAAGCGGTGCATCCTCTCTGTAGGAAAAGCCTCTGTCAGCCGTATCCAGCTGATAAGACGAAACCCCTAAGTCAAGGACAATACCATCCACGGCCGGAATGCCGAGCCCGTCAAGCACCTGATGCATGTCGCAATAGTTGCTGCGCACAACAGTCACCTTATCCGAAAAAGGCTCAAGCCGCTTCGTACCGGCCTCAATGGCCGCCGCATCCTGATCGATGCCAATAAGCCGTCCGCCATCACCAAGTCTTTTGCAGATCTCGTATGAATGGCCGCCGCCGCCTAAAGTACCGTCAACATAGATACCGTCTGCTTTAATATCCAAATTTTCTATCGTTTCTTCCAATAATACAGATGTATGTTTAAAATTCATCATTCTCTCCTGCCTCTAAAGTCAGAATGAGATACCTAAATCAGCCATATGCTCTGCGATGTCGTCCATATCGTCCACATCCACATCATTAATCTCATCCCATCTTGATTTGCTCCAAATCTCAATACGGCTGGACACTCCGACTAAGACAGCGTCTTTATCGAGTCCGGCAAACTCCCGAAGGACAGACGGAAGAAGTATTC
>USSL01000047.1 GCA_900557175.1 uncultured Eubacteriales bacterium | reverse complement strand
CTGCAAAATAGGCAGCATAATTTAATACAAAAGCAAGATAAACATACGGCAGGCGCATCCGTCCAAAAAGCTGTATACCGATTGCCGGAAGCCCGAAAAAAATAAGAAACATTTGCAAAAGCAGCGGCGTTCCGCGGAGCACCCATGTATATACGCCCAAAATCCCGCTGACAGCCTTATTTTTTGAAACACGTCCGAGAGAAATCAAAGCGCCCAACGGCAATGATAATACAAGCGTCACTGCAAAAGTTCCGAACGTAATTCCAAGACCGTCTAAAATCTGCGGAAATATCTTAATGATATAGTCCATAACTCTATCTCCTACTTAACAACATCCTCGCCAAACCACTTGACAGACAATTCACCTGCTGTACCGTCAGCCTTTAATTCCTTAAAAGCATTATTGATTGCTTCGCATAATGCTGTGTCTTCCTTGCGGACGCCGACTGCAAACTGCTCAGATCCGAAATCCTCATCGAGAATGACGTATTTTGACGGATCGTCCTTGTGGGAAATAACATAATTTAAAAGAACACTGTCCGCAACAACTGCATCCGAGCGTCCGGCCTCCATATCCATAATTGCCTCATCATTTGTCGCAAATTCCGGTCTGTCTGCAAATGTATCTCCAATTTCAGGATTTGCCTCAATCGCCTCAATGGCACTTGAATCAGCCTGAACGGCAACAACCTTTCCATTCAAATCTGCAAGTGACTGAATGCCTGAATCTGCCATCGTCACAACAACCTGTTTATTATCAAGATAGGCATCAGTAAATAACACCTTTTCGGCACGCTCATCCGTGACAGAATAGCCGTTCCATATGAGGTCAATATTCCCCTGATTTAATTCCTGTTCCTTCATCGACCAGTCTATCGTCTGAAATTCCACAGGAATACCAAGCTTTTCACCGACAGCCTTCGCCATCTCGATATCAAATCCTGTCAACTCATTATTTTCATCAAGAAAACCCATCGGTGCAAATGTATCGTCCACACCAATAATCAGCTTATCATAATCTAAACCATCTGTCGAAGCCGCTGCGTCAGAAGCACTGCCCTCCGTTCCCTTTGTCCCGCCTGTACTTTCGCTGCCGCAGGCTGCCAAAGCTGCCGCCACCATAAGTGTCATTAAAATTGCCGATACCTTTTTCATATTATCTCTCCTCGCTTTTATCATTCATGCGTTTTCTTTTTTATGTTATCACTTTACTATAGTAACGTACAGTCAAGAAAAAGTCAAGGATTTTTTACCTTCTTTAATAAATTCATCCACATCCAATGCACCGGCAAAAATTATGCTTTCTGCCATCCGATACATCGACGCACACTACACAGAAAATATCTCACATCTGTTACTGCGACATTGTCTGCAGCTTGTAGAACTCTCCTTTTTTTGCCATGAGTTCTTCATAGGTTCCTGTTTCGACGGCTCTGCCGCCACAAACGACAACGATTCTGTCAGCGTTTTTGATTGTCGAAAGACGGTGGGCTACGATTAAAGTTGTCCGCCCTTTCGCCAATGTCTCCAGCGACTTTTGTATCTTGCCCTCAGATACCGGATCAAGCGCTGATGTTGCCTCATCTAAAATAATAATTTCCGGATTTCTTATAAGCGCTCTTGCGATCGAAATGCGCTGCCGCTGTCCGCCGGATAAGTTGCTGCCATGCTCGTTAATCATTGTATTTGTTCCCTCCGGCATTTTGTCAATCATTTCCGATAAGTTAGCCGCCCTAATACTTTCTGTAAGCGCCTCATCTGAAATATTACCAAGACCGTAACATATATTATCCCGGATTGTTCCCGTAAAAAGAATCGTATTTTGAGGCACAACAGAAATATGTTCTCTGTAGCTTCTCAAATCAATATTTTCCATATCTTTTCCATCAAGGAATATTTTGCCGCCTGTCGGTTTTAAAAAACCAATCAGCAGATTTAAAATCGTCGTCTTTCCGGCGCCTGAGCCGCCTACAAAAGCGACTGTTTCCCCTTTTTTAATGTGAATACTGAATTTATCAAGCACTGTCTGATTTTTGTCATAGCCAAAGCTGACATCTTTAAATTCAATATCACCGCCGACTTCTTTGACCTTTTCTTTGTCAAAATTATCCTCGATGTCCGGCGCTAAAAGCACATCGCCGACAGAGCTGACAGATTCAAGGCCCTTTGTAATAATCGGCACCTGAGTGACGATGTTTGAAATCTGACTGATAATTGATGTAAAATAGCTCTGATAAAGCACAACATCACCAACACTGATTTCCCCTTTAAAAGCCATATATCCTGAAAATCCGAGACAGATCACCTGAAAAAGCTGAAACACAACCCAGCTGATGGACGCAAAGTAAGATTGAAACACGTCCAGCTCATAACCTTTTTTCGCCACCCGTTTAAGCTGTCTGTCCATCTTTCCAATTTCTTTTTCTTCAAGGCCATGTGCCTTAGTCACAGGAATGAGCTCGACCATTTCCATCACTTTCGCGGACGTCTCCTCCATTTCCTGTCTGAAAACCTTATTTCTATTTTGTATTTTTCCCCTAAACGGCACAATAATTGCAACCGCAATCGGAATTGTACATATAAAAAATAAAAATACAACCCAGCTTTTTGAAACAACAACGACAAGCGCTACGACGATATTCAGCGCGATACTTAAACCGGTCACAAAAAGCTGCTGCGAGAGCACCTCTATCTGCTCCACATCACGCATAATTTTTGACTGGAGACGCCCCGACTGTATACTGTTGTGATAGCTCAGTGAAAGCTGCTGCAGCTTCTTCACTAAAGACACCCGTATATTCGCCTCCACGTCACGTATCGCCTTACTGTAAAATACAACATGAATATAGTTAGTCGATATATTTTGTACAACCAAAACACCGAGAAGCAGCAAATTCATTAATATTGTCCGAAGTCCGCCATCACCGCCCGACGTTGCCGCATCCACAATATTTGCCGTTGCAATCGGAACAATCCACACCGGCGAGCTTTTAATCACAAAAAATACCGTCGATACAAACAGCCGCCAATAATTACCATGATAAAAATTCAAAAGTATTTTCATACTGTGCCCGCGGTTTTTTATGTAATTTTTCAAAAACGCATCACTTTCAAAATAATTTTCTCTTGCACTTTCCTGACTTTTTGTGCTCATAAATTTTCTTCCTCCCATCTGCGTCCGCTTTTTTGCCGCTTTTCATGACACAGGAAACATCCTCAAAAACCTGTGCCACAAAGACTATACCGCAGATGGAGGCACGATAAAATGGCTCATATCGCTATTATTTGTCATTTAGCGACTATGAGCCATAAGAAAATTTTTATAATAAAATACAATCTTCTTTTTTCACTGCCATATAAACTTCTTCGCCTACTTCAAAATTCAGAGCATTATCAAAAAGGACATCCACGTCCACCTGTACACCATTACACATAACCGCATATCTCAATATATTCCCATGAGGTAAACTTACAGAAATTTTACCTTTCATGAGGTAACATCCATCCACATCTATCGGCTTTCGTTCTATTGTGACCGTTTCTGGACGGAACGCCACATCCCCTTGAAGATTTTTATCACCCGTAGCCTTTTCAAACTTCTCCGGCGACAGTACATTATAATGCCCAATAAAATTAGCTGCAAACTTTGTTTGGGGCTGTGTGTATAGAACCGTTGGCTGTCCTGACTGTTCAATCCGCCCCTGATACATCAGATGAATCACATCAGACATGACCATAGCCTCATCCTGATCATGTGTTACAAAAATTGCAGTAATATCCAATGCCTTTTGAATACGACGTATTTCTACCTGTAAAGAATGTCTGAGCAGTGCGTCAATTGCCGATAAAGGTTCATCCAACAGCAGCACTTTAGGTTCAGTAATAATTGCTCTTGCCAGTGCAGCTCTTTGCTGCTGTCCGCCCGAAAGCTGAGACGGATACTGCTTATTTTTATCCGAAAGCCCGACAACTTCTAAAATTTCACCAACCTTTTTCTGTATATAATCCTTCGGTGCTTTTTTCATCTTTAATCCAAAAGCAACATTCTGCTCGACATTCATATTCGGAAAAAGGCTATATTGCTGAAATACCATACCTATGTCCCTGTTTTTCGGATTAACATTAGTAATATTTTTTCCATCCAAAAAAATTTCTCCCGAACTTACAGTTTCAAGTCCTGCAAGACATCTTAAAAGCGTACTTTTTCCACATCCTGATGGACCGAGAAGGGTAACAAGCTGTCCCTTTTCTATTTCTAAATCAATATCTTTCAAGACATGATTGCTGCCATAATTTTTACAAATTCCCCGAAATTGTATATATGCCATAACTTATACCTCCACCTTTTGTGACACTTCTTTGTTTTTAAAGAATAGGACTAATCCCGTAATCATCAATGTGACAAGAAAAATAATCATAAACACCGCGCTTCCCTTCGTACTTGAAGTACGCATCTGCCAATACAAATAAATCTGAACATTTGAAAACGAATTTCCAACAATATTATTAATTAAAACATAATCCCCAAAAATAATGCCAAAAGACAACAGTGCTGATGTTGTTATACCTGATAAAATATTCGGAATAATAACTTTAAAAAAGGCCAAAAGCTTTGATGAACCCAAAATCTCAGCCGCTTCAAGAAGCATAGGCATATTTACAGCGTTCATACTATTGCGTATTCCCTGATACATATAAGGCAATATAACAACACAATAGGCTCCATTAAGCATAAATATACGATTTGAGAAAAACAGCGGCGCTCCTGTATATAGAGATAAAATACTGACAGAAAGAATAACTCCTTGAATCGCATATGGAATCATGCATAAAATTTGTAAATATTTTTCCAATTTAGGATGATAAATTAAAACATTATACAAAGCAAGCAAAATTACAACTGTCATCACACCAATAGGAACAATACACAAAACCAAAGTTCTTCCTACTGCCATAATAAAATCTGTACTTGTAAAAAGCTCTTTATAATACTCGCCGGTAATTCCCTTAGGCACAATATCAGTCCAACTTCTTGAAATTGAATAAATAAACGTCATTACAATAGGAAGCAACAAAAATATTGCCACCAAGAATACGATAAGCAATGAAAGCCATTTTTTCTTTTTCATGTTATTGCACCGCCTTTCTGCTTCTCTTTAAGAAGTACTGATTAATTAAAACTGCCGCTGTCATAAGCAGCATCATTACAACAGAAAGTGCCGAACCAAGTCCTTTACGCATCACAACATCGCCCACAAACATATTTGTAATGCTTATTGGCAGCAGCGAATAATTGCTTGATAGCAATGCATATGCTGTTGCATATGCCGCCAGCGCATTTGAAAACAATACACTGATTGTTCCTAAAATGCTTGGCATAAGTACAGGTATCCCTATATGTATCCAAAATTTTGCAGGCCCGGCCTTCATTAAAACTGCTGCTTCCTTCCACTGTTTTTTAATTGCATCAAAAGCCGGAAGCATAAGCAATGTACCCAAAGGAATTTGAAAATAAACATACATAAAAGCTAAGCCGCTTGTTGAATACAAATCAAAATTTGCCAATGCAGAAATCCCAAATTTTTCTCCTATAAGAACCAAAACTCCCGAATTACCAAGCATAATCATATACGCAAATGCCAGCGGAACACCTGCAAAATTTGATGTTATATTTAAAATACTCGAAAAAATATTCTGAACCTTTCTTCCACAATTCCTTACAGCAGCCGAGGCTACAACTGCAATAATAATACCTGCCACAACCGAAAACATTGTAATAACCAAACTATTGACAATTGCTGTCTGATATGCAGGCTTTGAAAATACCCTCACATAATTATCAAACGTTATCCCCGAGCCATCATCCGCTTTAAAGCTTCCAAAAATAATTGTAAATAGCGGAACAAGTTCAAACAAAGCCACAATCGCTAAAAAAGGAATAAGCGTCGCTGTATCTTTAATCTTTCTAAGCATTATAAAAGCCCCCTTATTTCATTAGGCTGTATCATCGCATCTGATAGTGGAATTTCAAGAAGATGACACAACAGCGGTGCAATATTTAACTGAGAAATATATGCTTCGTCAAACCGTCCCTTTAAAATTTTGTCACTAAAAATATACAACGGCGTGTCCCTTTGCACAGAATCTGTACCTCCATGCATTCCCAAAGGGTTCATACCATGGTCGGCTGTGACAACAATCTCATACCCTTCATCCAACCATTGGGGAATATAGATTGACAAAATTTCTCCTATCGCAGCAATTGCACCGAGATATTCCTTACTTTCAGAACCTTTGATATGCCCCCATTCATCAATTCCCATCGAATGATACACCATAAAATCCGGCGCATAAGTTTTCCTTATATATTCACCATCTGCAAACAGATGCGTATCCGGATATATATCTTCCCAGTAATAAATTCCATAATCAATCAAACCCTCTTTTTCCATGCGAATTCGGTCTTTCACTCTATCAAAAGGCGCATGATTATATAATTCACTCATCCAAAAGTATGCCGCAGCACCACTTCTGAGCCCATTTTTTTTGCACAGGTAAAATATATTTTCTTTATCTGATCTCCGTACACAGTCATTATGAGTTACGCCATGTCTGTACACTGGCAAACCAGTCATCAGTGTTTCATACATCGGTCTTGATAATGACGGCAACTCTCCTTTTACTTTATATTTTGCACACATTTTATACTCTGCCATGTGTTCCAAATATCCCAAATTTACCGTTCCTCCTACAAACTGACATGCGTCCAGCAATACAAATATCGTTTTTCCCATAGTCACTTCCCCTAATCTTATCTAAAACAAGTCTATATCACAAAAATGCCCGGACCCAAATAAGTGTCCGGGCCATCATGCCGCATATAAACTTCTTCTCCTTATCAATTTAATAACGGAACAATTTCATCTGTCCAAAACTCGCTGACTTTCTGTGTTGCCGCATCCCACCCATCAAAATCTGTAATTGGCACAGCATTTACATATTGATCCTCAGCAATTCTCCTTGCCTTTAAATCATCTGGTAGTTCAACTTCTCGTATTGGGGTTGCATAACCTTCTGCCAAATTAATCTGTCCTTCATCACTAAAAATATATTCTCTTGTAAGCGCAGCCGCGTAAGGATGCGGTGCATATTTATTGATAATCGTTGTATATCCAACCTGCACAGAACCATCAGTCGGTACATTGCACTGGAAAGTAACATCTGGATTCGACTCCAACAATCTGTCACGATCATTAAGACAATTATAATCCCATAAAATAGCAACCTGTGCCTCACCTGATTCTAATCTACTCAAATCGCATGTTCCCTTATCAATACGTCCGTTTTTAGCCATCTCTCTCCAGTATTCAAACCCCGGCTCCAAATTATTAATATCACCACCATAGGCATATGCTGTAGCAATAACTGCCGCCTGCGACTGTGTCGCACGGGCAACATCACCAATTGCTACGAGATAATCTCCATTTTTCATTTCTTCCCATGATGTCGGCGGATTTTCAACAATATCTGTATTGGAAATCCAGCCAATCGTTCCAAGATAAGCAATCATCCAATGACCATCCTCGTCCTTTGCCCAATCAGGAACCTCATCCCAATAAGATGTTTTATACGGCTGAGTTACACCTTTTTCTACTGCCACACGGCCCATGGACTGTCCAACATCTCCGATATCTTTTGTTGGTGAATCTTTTTCAGCTTCAAACATTGCAATTTCTTCTGCCGAACTAATATCAATATCTGTATGCTCTAAACCGTATTTTTCTTTCAGATCATCCCACGTACTTACCCAATTTGCCCATGGATCCGGCATACCCACAGAATCTATGCGTCCCTCTTTTTTAGCTCCTTCCTCCAACTGAGCCACTGTCATTGAGTTTAAGTCCAGTGCTTCTTTAGTTTTCTCAGAACCACATCCTGCCATAAATCCCACTGCCAATACCGCACATCCTGTCACTGCCATAGCTTTCTTCATTTTTTTCATATGTTTCACCCTTCCTTTAAAAATTAAAAAATCTTTTTGATTTTTATTGTTTTTTATCCAATACCGCTTTAATTTTTTCAGGCGGAAACTTAAATTCATGTTCCACCGTCAATAATCCATTCATTTCTTGCTGCACATCACACAACTGTGTATAACAAAATCCACTTATTAGTTCTGAATCATACACTGCATCAACAACACGACTGAATTCCTCAAGAAATCCTTCTTTACCAACCGTTGTATACCCCCATCCGTCAGTTTCTTCTGTCATTGAAATGCCCCCAAATTCTGTCAGCATGACTGGTTGTCCATCATATTTTTCTTTTAAAGCAAACAACGGTTTTTCAACAATTTCCCCCATTTTAGCGACGTCTTTAAGCGCTGTTTTGAAAAATTGCTGCTGTTTCATATCATTTCGCTTACCATGTTTGTAAGAATGAAATGCACAAATATCTGTCTGGGCATTTTCCCATCCATCATTCGATATAACCGGACGTGTATCATCAAAACTATGTGCCATATGATACAAACTTTTTGCGAAGCTTGCCTGCCGGCTATCACTTCCAATTCCCGGAACTCCCCAGCTTTCGTTAAGCATTCCCCATACAATAATGCTTGGATGATTATAATCCCGCTTAATCACCTCCATCCATTCATTTATAAAATTCTGAACCCCACAACGTGTATAACTCCAAAAGCTTGCCATACCTTCCCAGACAATAAAACCGAGCTTATCTGCCCAATACAAAAATCTTGGATCTTCCACTTTTTCATGCTTTCTGCATCCATTAAAGCCCATTGCCTTTGCTCTTAAAATGTCTTCTTTATATGCCTCATCTGATGGAGCTGTAATAAGACTTTCATTCCAATATCCCTGATCAAGCACAAGCTTTTGATAACATGGTTTATGATTCAAATAAAGCTTTCCATTCTTTATTTCTATCTTACGCATTCCAAAATAACTTTTTACAGTATCAACAACTTTTCTGTTATACAAAATTTTCACTTCGACATCATACAAATTTGGACTTTCCGGCGACCAATATGCTCCTGTAAAATGAAACGATCCATCCAAAGCTTTTTTTCGGAAAACATCTACAGATATTGTTCCATTGATCGTACTACAATACCATTCACCTTCAAAAACTGATTGAGTATCTTTTTGTATTTTCAATTGCATGATACATGGAAATTTAGTTTCCCTCGAAAATCTATAATCTATTTTTACAGTACCCTCATCAATATCCGGTTTAAAATAAATTTCCTCAAGATGTATACTATCTACAGCTTCAACCCAAACACTCTGCCATATACCAGTACTCGGCGTATACCATATAAACTCAGGTTTTTCTTTCCAATACTGTTTTCCTCTAGGTATCGTTTCATCAGTAAGCCAATCAAAAACCTCTACCTTAATATTTTCATTACGCCAAGTAAGTAACTCTGTAATATCAAAGCTAAAGGGTATCTGTCCACCTCTATGACATCCAACCATTTGATTATTAACAAAAACTTTACATTCATAGTCTACAGCACCAAAATGAAGGAAAATTCGTCTATCTTTCCATTTTTCAGGAATATCAAATGAGATCGGAAGAGCACACGTCT
>USSL01000046.1 GCA_900557175.1 uncultured Eubacteriales bacterium | reverse complement strand
CATATCTTTTACAAAGACATATGGGCGGTGACTCTATGGAACATGAAGCTTTAAAACGCCAGAATCTTAAAACCTTTTTTAAATGCGGCTGCGTTGTCTGCACTCTGCTTTTGCTCGGTGCTGCCGCCTTTCATTTCGTGGCACCTGCCGTCACAATCAGCGGTGCTGCCGAAACAAGAAAGATACCGGTTTATTGCGTCGATACCGATAAAAAACAGGTGGCACTTTCATTTGATGCCGCGTGGGGCAATGAAGACACCGATACACTTTTATCCATTCTCAAAGAAAACAATGTCAGGACGACCTTTTTTATGACCGGCGGCTGGGTTGACAGCTACCCTGACGATGTCAAGAAAATCGCAGCGGCTGGTCACGACTTAGGCAACCATTCTCAAAACCACAAGCAGATGTCACAGCTGGATGCAGATACATGCAATTTTGAAATTTCTGAAGTCACCAAAAAAGTAGAAGCCTTAACCGGTACAAAAATGTGCCTTTTCAGGCCGCCATACGGCGACTATAACAATCAGCTCATAGAATCAGCCAATGCCCTCGGCTATCATGTCATTCAATGGTCGGTAGACAGCCTTGACTGGAAGGATTACGGCACTGACAGCATCGTTGACACTGTTTTAAATCATAAAAATCTAAAGGACGGTGCCATTATTCTGATGCACAACGGTGCAAAGTACACAAAGGATGCCCTTCCCCGCGTCATTTCAGGCTTAAAAGAAAAAGGCTTTGAAATCGTTCCTGTATCAGAGCTTATTTATACCGAAAATTATCACACGGACAATACCGGAATGCAAATTAAGGACAGCTAAAATGCTGTCCTTAATCTGTCCATAATCAGTATTCTTTAATCGTTATCTTTCTTTGCTTCGCGCACCCATGCTTCAATTTTCTTTGCCGCTTCCGGATTTTGCTTTTTAAGACGTTTTTCCAGCTTTTCACGGCTTTTCTTAAGCTTTTCATATACTTCCGGATTTTCCTTACTCATGCGATCGGAAATTGCACGCCGGCGCTTTTCAATCAGGCTCAGTACAACACGCTTATCCGCCGTCAATTCCTTCGGCAGCTCATCTAAATGCAGCTCAAGCCGGCGCAGTATTTCATCCTCATCAATCGCACCGAGTTTTTCCCACGCATCGGCTTTGCGCGGAAGTCCTTCATTGGCCAGCTGCCAGACATCCGGCATATAATGAATAGAATCCATGACATGTTTTACTTTCTTTTCAATCTGTCGGACAACATCATCCCCAAAAGCCCATGCAAATTCCTCAAGTGAATTTTCTTCCTCAGCAGCCAAATGTACCATATTTTTCATATGCACTTCACCGATTTCCTCCAAAGGATAAGGCGCTGTCATTCCGGCAGCCCGCAGTGCCGACGTCATTGTTCTTCTGACCATCCCATCTTCAATAAGATGTCCGATGCCTAAACGGCGCATCTGTTCATTGACAGAAGCCATATGCTCTGTCATAAAAAAACGTATGCCTCTTTCCTTCAGGCTTTGTGCCAGCGCCTCAAGCTGATCTGCCGCTGTAATATCAATATCTGTCACCGCACCGGCATCCACAATCACATTTTGCGTATGCTCATCAATACTATTTTCAATATCTTCCATAAATATTTTAATATTGGCAAAAAACAGGCTTTCTCTGAAGCGATAAATCACCGTATTTTTAAGTGCGTAAGCATGTTCATTTTTGCGAAGCTCAAAAAAGCCTTCTCTGCCCGGAATAACACCGAGGAAATCCCTTGACGGATTCGCCGCCTTTAAAACGAACTCTGCAAATGATAAAACGATACCAATGCCAACACCGTAAATCGTTCCGAATAAAAGTACCGCCATAAATGCTGCCATAAAAATATAAAATTCACTGCGGCTCACTTTAAAAAGCCGCCGTGCCAAATGAAATTCTACAACATTCATAAGTGCCGAAACAACAATGGCCGCAAGTACAGGCACCGGAAGATAACCAATAAAGCCCGTACATGAGAGCAAAATCACAACCATCGTTACGCCGGCTGCAAGGGACACCACCTGCGTTTTTCCGCCAAACTGGTCATTCATCGATGTTCTTGAGATACTTCCGTTGACCGGACAGCAGCCTGCCAGTCCCGCCGCAATATTTCCGGCCGCACACGCAAGAATTTCTCTGTTTTCTGTAATCTTATAATGATTTTTAAATGCAAAATTATTTTCTGATAAAAGTGTCTCTGCCATGACAACAACGGCAACTGTAAGACTTGTTGTCAACACACTGCCCATATCTATTCCCGCAAATGACGGCACAAAAAGCTTCGGCAGCCCCGGCTCCACACTGGATAAAAGGCGCACACCGTAATCTTCTATATGAAACAGAACCGTTGCCGCCACACCGGCAAACATCATCACAACAGCCATCGGAAATTTAGGAATTATCCGCTTTGAAATTTGTATTGCCGCAAACGTCACCACACCGAGCAGCAGAGCAAGCCAGTTCATGTGCGGCACTGTGTCCAATATATGCTCTGTAAGCTCCAAAAGCTCGCCCTTTCCCGTCGTTCCTCCAAGTATTTTGGGCACCTGCATTAAAATGATTGTCACACATATACCGCTGATAAACCCGCCCATCACAGGCGTTGAAATATAATTAACAATCCTGCCGGCGCCAAATATGTAAAATGCAAACAGCCACAGCCCTGTAAATAATCCGACAAGCGGTACATACTGCATGGCCGCCTCAGAACCTGCCGCAATACCGATTGAGCTCATCGCCGCGCACACAATGGCCGCAGGCGCCGCATCCACCCCGAAAATAAATTGAGGCGACGTAGAAAAAAGTGCGAAGCAGATAATCGGAAGCACCGAACCGTAAAGACCGTAAACAGCCGGCAGCCCGGCCACCTCTGCATAACCCATCGCAATAGGTATAGACACTGCCGCAATCATCATACCTGTCAGAATATCCGCTGACAAATACGATTTTTTATAGCCCTTTAAAGTTGTTAAAAGGTTAAATTTCATATGAAAATACCTCCTTTTGCCACATTGATAAAGATAACATTTTAAACTGCCTTTAGTATAATACAAATCCGAAAACGTGAAAAGAAAAAATATCATTGTCTGTGAACTTTCTGTGAAACTTCGCAATTATACTTGATTTCTTATACGTTATATGTTATATTACACATAGAACAAAAGAGAAGGAATCTTAAAGAAACAATCTTAAAGTTTCAATTCTTTTTTCGATTTTGTTCGTTACTTACAATCACAACACCTCGGATTTCTCCGACAGTGCTTTTATGATTTGTCATTTGAAAGGAGATATGACTTATGATGATGCCTAGTATTTTTGGAGAAAACTTATTTGATGACTGGATGGATTTTCCATTTGAAAAAGATTTCTTTGGTGAAAAAAACCCTCTTTACGGTAAACATGCAAAAAATATGATGAAGACTGATGTCCGCGAAACAGATGGCAGCTACGAAGTTGATATTGATTTGCCGGGTTTTAAGAAAGACGAAATTTCTGCTGAATTAAAAGACGGTTATCTGACAATTTCAGCCGCCAAAGGTCTTGATAAAGACGAAAAAGATCAGGACGGACACTTTATCCGCCGTGAGCGCTACGCCGGTTCGATGAGCCGCAGCTTCTTCGTCGGCAGTGATATCACCCAGGAAGATGTTCATGCAAAATATGAGGACGGTATTTTGAAATTGTCCGTACCTAAAAAAGAAGCAAAAGCCGTCACAGGCAATAATTATATAGCCATCGAAGGTTAAACTAAAAGCTGCCGTTTCACGATAAATCACCGTGAAGCGGCAGCTTTTTTACCTTTATTTTCTAAATTCTTTCATATGTTCCTGAAAACGGGCCACTTCCCTCTAAGGAAAGACTTTCATCCGAAAAATACATACAATACTCATCTGTACCTATCCTGATCCATTCACGCCATACTTGTTCGTCATGATAATTTTCTGTCTTTAAAAATATTTCATATTGGTAATATTCATCACTCTGCTCTCCGCCCGGAACATAGCGTATTTCATCTTCTGATACAAAATATAGGGCAGGCTGCATATTCACTAAATGAAATCCATTTCCGACAAGAAATGTATAAGCATTCTGAACAAGCATATTTTCTTCTGCGTCATCCCCCTCTAAAATATCATCACCTTCATTGGCCATTGTTGCCGTACCGTCATCATTAAAAATCAGCATAGCACCTTCTATACTATAATCCGAAAAATCCACATCATAAAATTCAATCGTATCGCCATCTTCATTTTCTATTTTAAAATCCCATACAAGTGTATCCTCGGTAATTTTAAAATTAATCACAAAGCTGTCGCCATTTTCTAATATATTCGCACCTAATATATCTTCTTCCCAGTCATCTGTATGAACAACCGATGCATACAATTCATAAATGTCTTCTCCAGTGTTATTAATAACTGTCAGCGGAAATATGACCGGCTCAGACATCATTTCTGTGTCCGGCACTTCATCCGATTCAGTCTGCACCGGTTCGCTTTCTTCAAAATCAACATCCTCAAAACTTGAATATATTGCATCGCTGACTGCCGATACCATCATGTTCCATAAAAGTACCGGTATTAAAATCATCAGTAAAACTTTCCCGGCAATGACAAGCCCAAGCAAAACCTTCTGAGCTGTTGACACCGTCTGCTTTCCGGAAATCCCCTGCCATTCTCCGCCGCGGTTGTACACCTCAGCCATTGCATTATAATTTTTAAACAAATGATATGCCGCGATCATCGTGCCGACTCCCGGCAAAAACAGTATCCACAACAAATAGAACATACCATTTTCTTTTACCTTCGTCTGATAGCCCGGCGCTGTTTCATACAGACGTTTTCCCTGCGTGTAGTACCAGTAAAAACCATAGATGCCCAACGTTACGGCTGACAGCAGCACAACACAAATATAATTCATACTTTTTTTGCCGTCATTTTTGCACATTTCATTGACGCCATTTGTAAAATGCCACATCGTATAAATATTATAAATTCCAAATGTCACCAGCCCTAACAGGAAAAACTTCCAAAAATTTATCGGCCGGATATATTGCCCGTGATTTACCGGAAGCACCAGATCATTATTTTCTCCCGGCACCGGACAGCCGCAGTTCGGACAAAAACGGCCTTCACCTTTAATTTCTTTTCCGCAATTTTCACAAAACATTTCTCCACTTCCTTTGTATCTTTTTCCATCATTTATTTTAACGCTATTACGTTATCATTATACGATAATAAATATTATTTTGCAACGCATTTCCGAATAGAATTAACGATATATCACAAATCTAAAGTGAGGTGCAACGCTATGATTAATGTTTTAGAACGTATTACTAATTTTAGAGTTTTGAAAGGTTGGACAGAATACCAGCTTGCCGAAAAATCCGGTTTGACACAATCCACAATTTCTTCATGGTATCGCAAAAATATGATTCCTTCCATTCCATCTTTGGAAAAAATATGTACGGCATTCGGTATCACGCTTTCTCAGTTTTTTGCCGAGGAAACGGAAAACTTTTCACTGACAGACATTCAAAAGAAGTTTATTATTGAATCTAACCGTTTGACACCGCAGCAGCAGGAAGCACTCATCCAATTTTTTCAGACATTATAAAAAGAAAACTTTATCTTGTAAACGACACATTTACAGATACTCTGAATTTTCAAAAAGAACTCACGCAAGATGCGTATTTAGACTTGACTGACAAAATACTTTGTCGAAATTATTTTTGTGACTTAGCTGAAATCTACCATACGTTTGCACAAAATACAGAACAAATAGAAATTATCCGGCATAGTGTTTCTTGTTTATCGCAGGCACTCATAAAATATCCGCTAAACAATCCTCATGTTTCAGAGAAAGCTTATATTCTATTAACTGCTTTTAGAAAAAAACTGTATGCACAAGCATCTATCTCTAAAAATCAAAAATTAAATCTGTCTTCTTTATATCCGCACCTCGAACCATGGAAAATCCATGGTGAGGCAGATTTAATACAAAACATTAAAAAGAGACTTGCTGCTTTTCAGGAAAAATTATTTTCCTTTATCGAAAAAAATTTAGACACAAATACGCCTTATCATATTGCGGCCAAAAATAAGGAAGCCTTTTTTGCCGGCTGCACAGCACTATGTGCTGAATTAGAACAACACATTGAAACATACAAGAAAGAAATTTTTATGTTTTATTTCAACGTCTTACATCATTCCGACATGCAAAAAGCCATTGAATGCGGAAGTTTAAAACCAGATTATAAAAAATTGTACTGCTGCCGCGATTTGCTTACTGACGCACTTACTTCCTATTTTAACTCTATAACTCAAACAACTGACCATTTTTAACAGCTGCACACCTTTTTTATTTTATGAAAATCAAGGATTAATCAATCCCCTGACCTACCCTCATATGCTTCGACTCAAAGATTGTTTAAGACTGATTTATGAATTGACGGGCCTGAAATATCCGTTGGACAAAAACTATATCGTCCGGTATTTTTTTACACAAAAAACAGTCTTGCCGATATCACTTGCCGAATTTTTGTCAAAATTTGATAATATTCTCGCCGACCTGAATCTGACCTGAATTTTATTTATTTCCATAAATACGTATATTTATAATCTCAGATAATTCTACCGCAGCATATTCATTAAGTCCTTTTCCCGATTAACGGTTTATCCTGTGAAGAAAACCAAGCACCTATTATCATTAACATAAGTGCTATAAAATAAGTTCTCTCCGGTCTTACTCTAAAAATGATGATTGAAAGGATAGACGCTATAAACGGCGCAACAGCATAATAAGCACTCGTACGTGCTGCGCCTAGTAACCTCTGCGCATATACATAAGAATAAATGCTCAGACCATAAGCTACAAAACCAATCGCAAGAACAGCGATAATACTCCAAAGCGCTTCTATCCGTTCTCCAATGCACAAGCCAATAATAATAGAACCCATGCCTGAAAATATACCTTTTAGTAATACAATTTGCATCGGATCTTTTGTTGATATTTTTCGCGTGCAGTTATTCTCAAATCCCCAACAAACTGCCGCCAGAAGAACGAGTATCGAACCATAAGAAAATTGCAGACTTGATATATCTTCAAATGATAAAATACCGCAAGATAAAGTAACAAACAAAATACCAATCCAAAGTCTTACACTAATTTTTTCTTTGAACACCACAAGGGCAATGATTGCAGTTGCTACAATTTCAAAATTATTTAACAATGAAGCATTTGCGGCAGTTGTAGCATTTAGTCCGAACAGTAAGAAAATAGGGGCAGCAATATCTAAAATAATCATGGCGATTGTATATGGCAGCTCTGCTTTTGTTAATTTTGATTCTTTCACTTCACTTTTATTTGCTTTTCTAATAATAGCTATAGCGGCCATGCCTACACCTGCGCCAATATAGAGAAATCCCGCCATTAATGTTGGTGACATAAAATTCAATAATATCTTTGAAAAAGGAGCATTTATAGCATATAATGCTGCAGCAAGTATTGCAAACGCAATCCCTTTTTTCATGTTTTGTTCTGTTTTCATCTACTTGATACTCCTAACCTCATACAATATATGTTGTATATTATCTAATATTTTGTTCGATTGTATCATATAATTATTAGATATAACAATAAAATCAAGAAAATACTTTTCCTGCCATTTTAATGCACTTGCCTAACAGTTTTTAAATTCATTGCAAGTCTTGCATCTTCTTCCAGCTTTCTTTTTTCATTGTACTTTTTTGAAATTTTCTTCCTGTTCATTTATCCATTGGATATCATAACACATAAAATTAAATTTATCTATGGATATATATTCTTGTCATATCCGGCTCACCGTCTCCCTGCACCATACACAAAAATTCCCAGCCGTATCTTTCATAAAAACTTGTATGATCTGTAATCAAATAGATCGGAGTAATTCCCTTTGACTTCATATCCTTCACAACAATATCAAGTAATTGCCCCGCAATCCCTTGACAGCGGTATTCCTGTTCTGTATATACTGCACATACATTTGGTGTAAGGTCTTTCCTGTTATGAAAATCATTTTCAATCACGCCAAGACCACCTACAATGCGCTCGCTATCTAAACAAAGATACCAACCATATTCTGTTTCATGATTAAGATAGGCCTCCATACATTCAAGATAGGCTTCTCGTGGCACTTCCCATTGATCATGAAACCATGCAGCAGCTTTTTCTTTTAACTCTGGTTTTTGTCTTAAAGTAACATAGCTATATTCTTTCATGTTTACCTCTGCAAAAAATCACAGCAGGTGAAACTTCCACTTGCTGTGATTTTGTCTTACTGTAAGTTATTATTTTTGAATTTATATTTTCCCTTTCCATGACCTGACACAGGTTCAATCATATCTGACTGTATCAAATTGGAAATAAGTTTAGAAGCGCCGGAACTTTTCAATTCAAGCAATTCCATTATAGCACTTCTCCCAAATATTTCATCAAAACCAAACTTTTCAAAAAGCCGGTGGATATGAACTAGTGTTTTTACAGAAAAATCTTTTCCTTTTTCGGAAAGTACACTTTCAATGTCCACTTTTTCATTCCGAATGTCCACTTTTTCAGTTTCAATGTCCACTTTTCGCCCTCCAATATCCACTTTTCCATCAGTCAGGAATCCACTTATATGCAGATTCCGATTGTGAAGCTCATTGTTTTCGTTTAAGAGCAGATTTCTCAGGAATACCTCAAGATACTCTGTTGTTTCGTAGATATTCTTTTGCAGATTTGTATAATTTGCTCGGACAAGTGCATTTCTAAAATACCAAGCATTTTCCGCAAAAATATCATTCATTGCTGAAAATCCAAGTGTTCTCAAATACTTAATGAAAACTACCGCTGTTGTCCTCGTATTTCCCTCTCCGAAAATATGAATTTGCCACAATCCTTTCCGGCATGTTTGTAAATGTCCTGAAAAAGTTTGTGATGAATAGAAATATACTCATTCGGCGAAAAAGAAAACGCTGTTTCGAAAAGTATCTCAGCAATGCGGGAATATACCTTATCCGCTTCTTCTGTACGATCCTCATCAAATAAATGTGCCGGTTTTTCTTTGTAATAAGTATCTATGAGAATCAGGTTCTGCCTCTCTCAAATATTCCTTAAATGGATCTTTCTCCATATCCACTACCTCATTTCATAGTCTTATAATTTAATCTTTCCCATTGAAACCGAATACCCAACCGAAAAAGGAGAAAACGGTACCGCACGATTGTATAATGACATACAAGGGCGCTTTGTCAACGTCAGGTGGTGAGATTGATAATATCATCGTACATAAAAAATTTCTCTTATTTCTACATCATAAAACTGGTAAGACCACCTGCAACCAATAGTACTGCTGCAATGCAAAACCCGACATACATAAGCACTTTATTTGCTTTCTTATTAGCATAGCAAAGCTTAAGACATATTCCAAATTTTAGTGGATAAAACAAAGGAATTTTTTTCTTATTAAGTACATCAAGAACTAAATGCGAAAAATATGCCACTGCTAGTGGAGCTGAAAATGGTTTATAAATCAAATATACTGCCACTGTATATAAAAATAACGCCAAGAATGAATGTGTAAAAGTACGAT
>USSL01000045.1 GCA_900557175.1 uncultured Eubacteriales bacterium | reverse complement strand
CACGTCTCATCCATGTATGGCGCAATATCTACAAGACGCCCGTGCTTGACAAGCGTTCTGATATAGCTTTCATCCACCCCGATATTTGTAATGATTGCCGGAAGTTTATCGACTGCATTTAATTCCTTAAGCCGCGCCCTGTAGCTTTCCGGCGTTCCCATCATCCATTCCGGAGAAATCACATAACGCCCCTCATAAGCTTCATTAAACCGTTCAATCAGATCTTTATTTTCCGCAATACCTGTCTCTGAATCAATCCCGAAAATTGCCGGAATGACAACCGGTTCAGCTTTTGTCTCCTTTTCCCGCGCACAGCCGGCTGCCAGAATACAAAGCCCGGACAGGACACCTGACATTAAAATTTTTTTAAACCTCATGGCCATCATCCCCCTTTCTGATTGCTTCAAGCGGAATTTCTATCGTGCAGACCGTAGTCTCGCCCGTTGTATAATAAAACCGGATGCTGCCGTATTTGAGCCGGAGCCGCGCCACAATATTCATAAGTCCGTAGCCGCCCTCTCTGCTCTCCTCCGCCTTTATGACCGCTTCTGCCGGCAGCTTTTCCATCGCATTTAAAGCTGCAAGCTGCTCATCTTCAATCGGCAGGCCATTATTTTCTACCGTCATGACAAGGCAATTTTCACGGCGCCCGGCTGTCAGCTTAATAAAACCGCCCTCACTGATTTCAGAAAAACCGTGTTTCACCGCATTTTCAGCAAGCGGCTGTAAAATAAGCTTGCATATTCTCAAATCCTTCACGCTGTCATCGCAGACCGTCTCATAATCAAAAAGACCGTCATTTCTTATTTTTTGTATATCCATATAGGCACAAACATGCTCAAACTCTTTTGACAAAGGAATTTCATCCGCGCCCTTGCTCAAATTAATTCTCAAATATTTAGACAGCGCATAAATCATCTTCATAATCGTTTCTTCATGACTGATCCGCGCCAGCATATAAATTGTATCCAGCGTATTGTAAAGAAAATGCGGATGAAGCTGATTGACAAGTGAATGGATTTCCTGCTCTCTGAGTACCTTTTCATCCTCGCGCACCTTATTCATCAGCATACCAACCTTATCAATCATGGCATTATAACTGCTGCCAATCGTATCAAGCTCTGTATTCGTGTGCAGATTCAGGTATTCTCCCAACTTGCTCTCATCAAACCGCTGCATATAATCATTGATTTCTTTCACAGGCGCTGTCAGCCGCCGCGACACTGCACCGCTTAAAAAAATGATGAGTACGAATGCGGCAAGTCCCGCAATAATAAAAACAATATACACCTCATAAACATACCGGTTGACAATACTTCCCGGCACATAGGTCACAATACTGTAGGCTGTATTGCTGCCTGTCGATGTACACACAAAGCCTTCATTTGAAATTTCCGGTGTCTCTGCACGCATCTGCTCATGAATCCACGAAAGCTTTTTCTCCGTCATTGCATATTCCGACGGATTATACATATCACACAGCTGTCCTGATGAATCGTATAGCAGCTGCACGCAATCGTCATCCGTCATATTTTTAAAAATCTGATTCATATAATCCGATGCCAGCCTAAGACACAAAATCCCCGGTTCATTATCATGGCTGACACTGCGGACATAGCGCAGCACAAAAAGGTGTTCCTCGCCGCTTCCGAAAATTTCATCCTTTCCCCAATAAAAACATGTTTTTCCATAGTCCTTGAGTGCCCGAATCATCGGCAGACTGTAAAACTGCGCCGGCTCGATATCTAAGTTTTTCTGTGAAAAAATATTAAACTTATTATCAACATACAAATAATAATCAATGCTTTTCCCCTGAAACACAGACATCGACGCTTCCACATCCGCCTCCGCCTGCGTATCAAGCGGCTCATTTAAAAGACTGTTCTGCACCGTACCGCTTAATATCCATCCGTCTGTCATACTGTCAATTTCATTGTACTGATTGGCAAACCGTGTATACGCATTCTCATTGACATAGCGGTACTGCTTTTCCATAGAGCCATAAATATTCATTTTGCCAAGATACATGACAATACAAAACACACTGCCCCCGACAAGCGCAAACAGGCCGACAAATGCCAGAAATATCTTTTTTTGAAATCTATTCTTCATAAGCACCATTCCTTTTATAGTCACTTGGAAGCTGACCGGTGCACTGTTTAAACAGTTTTGTAAAATAGGACGGATTCGGTATGCCGACCTTATCACAGATGACAGCAATACTTAAGGCATCATCCATAATCATTTCCTTTGCCCGTTCAATACGCGCATTGAGCACATACCGCTTAAAGGAAACGCCGAATGTACTTTTAAAAACTCTGCCGAAATAGACCGGATTCAAAAAAATCTGCCCGGCGACCTCAGTAATCGAAAGATTTTCATCCGGCAAATGCGCCTCGATATAATCAACAGCCACCTGCATATAATCTGCAAAGAAATTGCCGGCCGATGTATCAACCGTCTGCGCCCTCTGCTCCGTAATATAATTCAAAAGCTTAAAGGCCGCATCCACAAGGCGCAGCAGCGGATATTTTGATAAAATATCGTAAAAGCTTAAAAATTCAGAAGCAAAATCATCCCTGTCATCGCAGCTTTCCCGAAGCCAGAACTCAATCCGCACGATAAGGCGGTGAATATGAATTTTTGCCGCAGACTCATCGCCGGGAAGCTGATAAACAAACTTCACAAAGCTCTCCCGAAGCTGGTTCTCGTCACATTTTCGCATTGCCGAAATAATCTGATTTTCAATATCCGCCGAATACTGGGCCTGATTTGCAAAGGATAACTTTTTGGGCATACGCAGCATGCCTGCGCCGGAAGCCATGGCAAGCTCATAAAGCTTCAGCCCCTGCACATATGCCTCACGCATACCGTCAATGCCGCAAAACCGGTTTGAAATCGCCGAAATAATTCCGTCGCCAAACGTTGTTTTAAGCTGAGACAAAATACGGCGCAGCGGCTGTAAGCTGTCCGTCTTTTCAAGATGCAGAATGAATACCGGGCTTTCCTCCGGCGTCTGATATGTATCGACCGTATATTCCTCCCGCAAAAGCTTTTCAAGCTCGCTTGAAAGAACATAGCGTTTCGCATCATAGTCACTATGCCCTTCAACCTTTGTCGCAATATCCATATCCGCACAGACAACCGCATAATCCTCGTCCGGCACCCCGGTTCCTTTAAGCATCTTATAAATATGTATATATTCTTCTTTTGAAATACCATTATTCAAATAACGTCCGCGCATCATATGAAGATAGCTGTCCCCATCCTCCACAAGCAGCCGGTGCCAATGCTCATACACTTCCCGCTGATGAATTGTCTTTTGGCACTTTGAGGCAACCTCCGACATTGTTTTATAAAGCTCAGCATCGTCAATCGGCTTTACAAGATAAGCAAGGGCACCCCGGTTGCAGGCAATTTTTGCATATTCAAAATCCTTATAGGCGCTAATCACAACAAAATTAACTTCCGGAAGTGTCTCGGCAACCTTTGCCATCAATGTAAGACCGTCCATTCGTTTCATGCGGATATCTGTCAGCACAACATCCGGCTTAATCTCATTAATCTTTGCCACAGCCTCATCGCCGTCCCTTGCCGTGCCGGCAATCTCAAACCCCATCTTCGCCCAGTCGTATGTCATGGACAATCCTTTTAAAATAATCGCTTCGTCATCCACAAGAAATAATTTCAGCAAATCCATCAAAGTTCCCCCTTTTTCTACCCATAAGTATACCGTAACTTTCCACAATCATCAAGAAGGCTGCACCAGATGCCGTCCTGCCGCTCCATGCAGCGAAAGGCCGCCGGAATCTCTCCGGCAGCCTGTCTTTTAAAGCTTCCATATATCTTTGTTGTATTCCTCAATTGTTCTGTCTGATGAAAAGAAACCTGCATTGGCAATATTTATTAAAGCTTTCTTTGCCCATGCCTTCTTATCATCATAATCTGACAGCATCTTTTCCTTAACCTCGATATATTCCTTCACGTCAAGCAATGTCATAAACCAGTCCTTCACAATCAGTTCATTGTGAAGACGCTCAAGATTTTCACTGTCTCCAATGGCTTTCAGCTCATCACTGACAATGAAATCCACAAGGTCTTTGATGCACGCATCATTTTCATAAATCTCACGCGCACTATATGTTCCCTCATCATAAAGCTTAATCACTTCGTCTGATGATTTTCCGAAAATGTAAATATTCTCATCACCGACAAATTCATGGATTTCCACGTTTGCGCCATCCTCTGTGCCAAGTGTCACCGCACCATTTAACATAAACTTCATATTGCCTGTGCCGGATGCCTCTTTGGATGCAAGAGAAATCTGCTCTGAAATATCGCAGGCCGGAATCAATTTTGACGCCTTTGTCACGTTATAATTTTCAACCATCACAACCTTAAGATATTTCTTGACTTCCTCATCTTTTTCAATGAGCTCCTGCATACACAAAATCAGATGGATAATATCCTGGGCAATGACATATGCCGGCGCCGCTTTCGCGCCGAAAATCATCGTCACCGGCGTTTTCGGCAATCTGCCCGCCTTAATCTCTTTATATTTATAAATGGCATAGAGCATATTCATCTGCTGGCGCTTGTACTCATGAAGGCGCTTAATCTGAATATCATAAACCGAATGATCATCAATTTCAATATTCTGCGTATGCTTAAAATAATCTTTAAGCATCGTCTTTTGATGCTGCTTCACCTCCATCAGACGGCAAAGCACCTCATCATCATCCACATATTTCATAAGTCCTGAAAGCTTGGACGCATCTTTTTTATAATCATCGCCGATAAGCTCTGTAATAAGTTCTGCCAGTTCATGATTGCACGATAAAAGCCAGCGGCGGAATGTAATACCGTTTGTCTTATTATTAAACTTCTCAGGATAGATTTCATAAAAAGGCTTTAGCTCCGACTGCTTTAAAATATCTGTATGCAGCGCCGCCACACCATTGATACTAAAGCCGTAATGAATATCCATATGTGCCATATGTACTCTATTTGTATCATCAATAATATATACGCGGCTGTCATCATATTTTTCGCGGACACGCTTATCCAATTCCTTAATAATCGGCACAAGCTGAGGCACAACCTTTTCAAGATAATGAATCGGCCATTTTTCCAGTGCTTCTGCCAGAATCGTATGATTTGTATAAGCACAGGTTTTTGAAACAACCTCGATAGCCTCGTCCATCGTAAAGCCCTCATTCCCGACCAAAAGGCGGATAAGCTCAGGAATCACCATGGAAGGATGTGTGTCGTTAATCTGGACAACAACGTGCTTGTCAAGGTCGTGAACGCTGTACCCTCTTTCCTTTGTCTCATGAAGAATAAGCTGCGCCGCATTGGACACCATAAAATACTGCTGATAAATACGAAGCAGATTTCCAGCCTCATCACTGTCATCAGGATATAAGAACAGCGTCAGATTATGGATAATATCTTTTTTATTAAAGCTGATGCCGTTCTCCACAATCGTCTCATCAAGACAGTCCACATCAAAAAGTCTTAACCGGTTAATCCCCTTATCAATGCCCGGAACGGCAATATCATACAGTGCAGACTGGATGGAAAAGCCGTAAAACGGCACTGTAAATGTAATGGCTGAGCGCTTAAGCCAGCTCTTTTCTTCAATCCACGGATTCGGAGCCGCCGTCTGCTTATGGTTCTCGAAAATCTGTCTGAACAGACCGAAATGGTAGTTTAAACCGACACCGTCACCGCACAGTCCGAGATTGGCAATAGAGTCAAGAAAACATGCAGCCAGTCTTCCAAGACCGCCGTTACCTAAGGACGGCTCGCTCTCAAGTTCCTCAATATCGCCCATATCCTTGCCGTGGGCCTTTAAAATTTCACAAATATCATCATAAAGTCCAAGATTGATCAAGTTATTGGACAATAGCTTTCCGATTAGAAATTCCGCTGAAATATAGTAAAGCTTACGTTCGCCCTCAATGACCGGTGCCTTCTCCAATAAATCTTTGCACATCACAAGCAGCGCATCATAGATTTCATTGTCACTGGCACAATCGATGCCCTTGTTTAAGTAAGTTTCCAGATTTTTCTCAATGATTTCTCTTTTCAACCTAAATTCCTCCTATAATTCACAAAGCCGTGCGCCTCTTTCACAGACACACAAAGCCTCTCGCCATTTTCGCTTGTGATTATAGCACGTCCTTTTTTAAGGCATATACAAATATTTAAACTTTGTAATGGTATAAACTATAGGAATTGCGGTATTTTGCAGTGCAGGAAGTTTGAAATAAATATGCAACAGAAAATGCAACACGAAAAACAAAAAAAGCCCGTAAACACGGGCTCTTAAGAGAGGCGCAGACCGGATTTGAACCGGTGGATAACGGTGTTGCAGACCGGTGCCTTACCACTTGGCTACTGCGCCATACATTATATTATTATAGCGAATTTTTCTTCATCCGTCAATAGGATTTTTTATTTCGCTGATGACTCCAAGGGGATTTGAACCCCTGTTACCGCCGTGAAAGGGCGGTGTCTTAACCGCTTGACCATGGAGCCGCATTTTAAAGTGCCGACAATAACCTCTATGTTTTATTGCCGAACAGCCTCAACAGGTGATATAATATCATATATAGATTACTTTTGCAAGAGGTAATTTTATATTTTTTTAAATTTTTTTAGCTGATGAATTAAAAAGTTAAATCTTACTATCACCTAGAATTTAATCCTGTAAAAATACTTTCTCTGACTGCTGAAATAAAAACAATAACTAAGGACTGTCACACCTATGATATGCAGTGTCACAGTCCTTAATGTCATTGTTTTTAATAATTGTATATAGCGCTGTATGCGATATGATTTTCGTATTTATCATTAGGGCCATAAGCATAATAGCTGACCTTCAGACGATACTTGCCTTTGCCGCAGCCGGACTTATAGCGTTCCTTTAACCCTCTGTAACTGTTAAACTCATCCTTAGTCCAAGTTAAGTTATGCCAATAATCATCGTAGTATTGCTGTAAATACATATAAATAATAACCTTATTAGTAACACCCTGATAGCCTGTAATCGACGCAGTCATCGTTGCGGTTCCATTACTTATATGCATTCCCTGACTTGTTGTTGATATATAGGACCATCTTTCTGTTGCAGGTGTTCCTGACAAATCTTCCGTCTCCCAACTATAATCATTCGGATCATCACTATCCTGTATATTTTCTGCATAAACATTAAATGACATTCCCAAAACTAATACTACCACTAAAAATAATGCTTTAACTTTTCGCATTTTCACTCCCTCTTTCTAACTGTATAGAATTAATAATATCTATTAGTGTGTCCTTACTTAAATTTCCCTCCATAATAAATATATATTTCTCATAATCCCAAACTACCTTACAATAATTATTTTTTTCTGTATAATAACCTTTTCCAAACATAGTGTCACATTCTCTATATTCTATATTTTCTGTATCTATATGATTACCCACATCTTTTGTCTGCTGCGTATACATATATTGCAGTCCTTCTTGATTTTCGTAGATTATCACATTTTCTTTACTTACTTCCTCTCTTACAACTTCCTCATACCCTTCCGCCACTTTTGTTGGTATGTATTTTTTCTCGATGGTTTTAGGGTAGGTGATGTTTGTTTCATCGACTTCGTCGTATGCCTCGATTTGAGAGTATTCTTCGTATGCGCGGATAATAAATTCTATATTTTCCCACCATGAAGCCTTTGCTTCATTTTTGCCAAAGATACCGGCAACGACTACAACAATCAATATTGCCGCAGCCATTTGGACTAATCCGGAAAATGGAAAATGGGATATCTTTTCTTTCAGAGACTGTCCGGACAAATTTTTACATGATTTTAAGGAAAACGGACTGTGATGCTTTGGAGCTTTTGCACCTGCGCTTTCCCTCGTTTCATTGCGTTTTTTTAAAATTGCTTCTGCCTTTTCTTCCCCGAAATGCTCTTTGAGGCTGCGCGCCAGACGCGCCTCATATTCCTCGGAAAACTCATGCGGCTTCACAGATTCAGAAGTATGCAGCATCTCCTCTATATCTTCGTCCATTCTCTGGCTTAATTTTTCAATGTCCTCTTGTGAATAATGCCTGTCTTGCTTATTGTCTGACTGCTTCATGGCTCCACCCCTTTCCCGCAGTAATGATTATTACATCAAGCGAACATATCTTCTAAGTTCCAAAGTCAAAACAGCTGAATGCAAATCTGCATCGGATTTCTGAACTTTTGCCCTTAGTATATAATACAAATAAAACCGGTCTTTCATCTGACCTATAAGCCGTATACGTCAGACAAACCATGACTGCCAAAGCTGTCATGGTTTTGTATTATAAATTCATTATAAAAGTCCGCCTGTGTACCGTCAACTTATTTTATTCGTCATCTTCCGTCAAAAAACGCGCTATTTCGACTTTCCTTTCCAAATAAATTTTCATACTGAAGAAGACTATACTGATGAATCAATTCATCAAACTGTGTTTCCTCCAAATGACTGTAGGCATTGCCCTCACTGTCAAAATAACCTGCAAAAGTAAGTACCGGTACTTTTTCTGAAACTGTATTTAAAAATTCACCATAAGATGTCTGCTCAATGCCCGCATATTGCAGCGTTGTCTGTCCGAGGAAGTTGAGACTTGTACGCTCGATTGTATCATCCGGCAGCTCATAATTCGCCCAGATTACAAACGGCACTTTAAACTTGCCCATATACTGCTCCATGGTCATTTCATCCTGTGTGACGCCGTAAGCTTTATCTAAAAATTCCTGCTCTACCGACGGCTGATGATCGCCAAACATAACAATAATTGTCGGCTCATCCTGTTTTTCAAAATAATCAACAAGCAGCTTAAAGGCTTCATCTGTCTTATTTGCCAGTGTCAGATACTGCTCTGCCATCGGATATTTACCCGGCATATCTGCCAGCTGAACTGTCGCGGGATAATCTTCAACCGTATAACTTCCGTGATTTTGTATGGTCACATTAAACACAAACAGTTTTTCATCTGGTGCCTTATGTTCAAACTCATAAATAATCTGATTAAAAGATGACGCATCGCTGACATAACCATGTTCATCTGTCAATGTCACATCCATATCTTCGGCACATTTAAACGTGTCAAAGCCAAGACGCGGATACGCCTGATTTCTCTGCCATGATGTCCGCTCACCCGGATGAATGGCAACCGTGCGGTAGCCGTTATCTTTAAGCAAAGATGCCATTGACGGAAACGGTCCCAAAATATACTGCTGATAAGGAATGCTTCCCGACGGCAAAAAGGCCATCGAATTTCCTGTCAGAAATTCAAATTCACTTGTACTTGTGCCTGCGCCGAAAACAGACGCATAGGCTGATCCGTGAATTGCATCAAGCGAACCGATGTAATCCAATACGCTTTCTGTCAGTTCAATATTGCCAAAAGCTTCAAAATCTGCCCATGATTCATTCATAATCGCAATAATGTTGGGCTGCTTTGCATCCTCTGAAGTCACCTTGCTTGTCTCTTTTTCACTGATAGACGCCATCAGATTGCTGACATTTTCATTTGAATAATCATCAGGTTCTTCAACCTCCATAAATTTAATATTCATTAAAAATGAAGCAACTGCGCCCTCCTGCCTGTAGCTTGCTGTCTGATCCCATACATCCGGCTTAATGTCAAGCGCTTCAAGCGCCGCAAAATGATAAAGTCCGAAAAACATTGCCGCACATGCCAGAAGCGCACCCGCACGAAATTTTATGTTCTGTCTGTTCAAACGGATATTGCCTTTCAGACACATTTTTTTACACAATACCGCCAGCCCGATTACAAT
>USSL01000044.1 GCA_900557175.1 uncultured Eubacteriales bacterium | reverse complement strand
CATACGAGATTATTCCAGTGACTGGAGTTCAGACGTGTGCTCTTCCGATCTCAGTACGATAGCAATGACTATAAAAATAAAATTACTCATCCAGCGTATGTGAATATAAGCCGCCGTTTTTGTCGCTGTTGACGAACTTAAAAGAATAGCGCCCTTCACCTGCGTTCCATATTCATTATCAGAAACAACGGGTATACTCAGCTCCACGATATCAAACTGCTCATTGTGATGCCAGACCTGACTGCCCCGCATACAATTCATCGCATCCTCAGAAATCACTTCCTTGCCATTAACTCTATAATAAGAATCCCAAATGGCAGTATATGTATCATCAATGACAATAATACGCCCGTCATAAACCGAGGCCAGCTGTGTCATCTGATTATTCAGACTTTCTTTATCGCCGCCGTCAAAATATGCATCTGTAATCATCTGCCTTGCAATAGTTTCACTGTGCTGGCGTATATTTTCGACGCGCTCGCTGTAAAGTCTGTCCTTTATATCGACAAGAAGGATTCCCCGCATAATAAATAACGGTATGATTGAGATGCACACAAACATCAGAATCAGCCGGAAATACATACTGCGGAAGAATCCTGTCTTCTTACTTTTTTTATGTCTTATATGCTTCTTTTTACTTTTGGAAAAAATAACCAACACCCCATTTTGTATGTATATATTTTGGCTCGCTTGGGTTGCTTTCTATCTTTTCCCTTAAACGCCGCACATGAACGTCTACAGTACGCACATCGCCCGGATAGTCATAACCCCATACAAGATTCAAAAGCTTCTCGCGGTTATAAACTTTATTCGGGTTCATAATTAAAAGCTCAAGCAGATCAAATTCCTTCGCTGTCAGATTCACTTCTTTATTTTCAATGAATACACGGCGGCTGTCCATATCAATACGCATATCTCCGGCCACAAGCTGCTTTGTATCCTCCCTGACAGGCTCTTTCACGCGCATACGGCGCATAATCGCCTTAATTCTTGCTTTAACCTCAAGAATATTAAACGGCTTTGTAATATAATCATCGGCGCCATACTCAAGCCCCAGAATTTTATCCATATCATCGCCCTTGGCTGTCAGCATAATAATCGGCACATCCGAAAATTCCCGTATTGCCTGACAAACTTCAAAACCGTTCATCTCCGGAAGCATCACATCCAAAAGAATCACATCATAAGCGTTGGCCGAAGCCATCTCAAGCGCTGTCCTTCCGTCATAGGCAACAGCCACTTCCATATTGTCCTGTTCAAGACTGAACTTCAGTCCCTTGACAATAATTTTCTCATCATCGACAACTTCTCTCCATATTTCCTCCATCTTGCGGCTTATGCCGCTTTAGCGCCGCTCATCCGGCACATATCAGTGCCTTTATCGGTTCAAAAACACCGTCCTTAATTCCGGGCACCTGCTTTAAAGCTTCAACCGATGCAAATGGCCCGTTCGCTTCTCTGTACGCAATAATCTTAGCCGCCTTCGATTCACCGATGCCCGGAAGTGTCATCAGCTCATCGACGGTCGCCTTATTAATATCCAAAAGTCCGCCATCTTCTGACGAAATACCGTGAGCATCTGCATCATCAGGCGCGGATGTCTCACCGATTGCCGGTACATCAATTTTTTGTCCGTCACTGACAATCTCTGCTAAATTCAGCGCAGACGTGTCGGCAATTTCTGCAAATCCTCCGGCAGCCTTCACCGCTGCCTCTGCCCGCGCACCGGCTGCAAGCGTATATACACCGGCTTTCTTCACAGCGCCGCATACATAAACACACACTGTCCCGGCATCACTGTCATCTTTACTGTCTGCCTTTACATCACCGGCTTTTTGCACGATGTCAGTTTCATTATCGTCACTTTTTATGTCAACTTCGCTATCAGTTAAAACCCGGCCGGTATCATGAGTTTCCGATATCACTTCGGACACTCCCCCGTCGGGTATACTCTGACAGCTATATAAAATACCGCTGACAACAATAAACAAAATGACAACTGTAAACTTTATTGTCTTTTTACGCAAAATTCCCGCCTCCTTATTTTAAAAGCAGGGAAAAATTTGCCTGATAAATCTGCACATATTTATTCTACCTAAAGATTTAATAATTTACAAGCCGCTTTTTTAACAATTCTGAAAAACTTTTAAGTCCTCTGTTGTACAAGGCTCACAACGACACTTATTTCCATTTAAAAATAACAATCCCTGTCACCGCCACAAGCAGTCCAAAAAGCTTTGTCCACGAAAATGCTGCCTTTTCAACGCCGAACAGACCGAATAATTCAATGAGATAGGCAACCGCCAGCTGTGCGATTACGATAAGCAGCGCCGCCTTTGCCGGACCTAACTGATTCATACTCATAATCACAGTCAATGTAATAAACGCACCAATCACACCGCCTAACAATAAATATTTCCTGTCCACCTGTAAAAGCATTCCAAAGCTTTCCCGTCCTTTAAAAAGCCACGCACAAAGGCAGACAATAAGCGCAGAAAACTGCACCCAGCTGTTAGACACCCAAAGACTTGTCTGTTTTGTTACTGCTGTATTAAAAACACCTTGAACACTCATAAGCGCGCCCGAAATGAGCGCAATTAAAATTCCGGACATCATAAAACCTCCGCATCATTTTTTAGAGCTGCAGTAAATACTAAAGATTTGCTGTACTAGCATGCCCCTTATCCGAAAAAATATGCGGAGGTTCAACATTTTCTATTTGTTTTTAATTTCGGCCGGCTCATCAATCTGACGAAGCGCTTTTCTAAACTGGAAGAAGAAAAGAATGGCCGTAAATGTCACTGCAATCACATCGGCAACCGGCTCTGCCATATACACAGCCATTGTCTTATTTTGCGAAAAAATATTCGGCATAATATAAATCAGCGGAATGAGAAGAACAAACTTTCGCATCACGGCAACAATAATCGAAGCCTTTGCATTGCCAAGCGATGTAAACGTCATCTGACAAGCCATCTGAACACCAAACAGCAATATTGCAGCGCCGTAAATTCTAAGGGCATTTCTTGTAAAATCAATATAAGATGCTTCCGGTGTAAACATTGCCGCAAACCCCTGAGGGAACAGCATGACTAAAGCCCACAAAATCGTTGCATAGCAAAGACTTGATTTCAATAAAAGCTTATAAGCCGACTTGACACGTCCTGCATTTTTAGCGCCGTAGTTATAACTGATAATCGGCTGAGCCCCTTGTCCGAGTCCCTGAAGCGGAAGCATCGCAAACTGCATAACACTTGTCAGAATCGTCATTGCGCCAACCGCAATATCGCCGCCGTATTTTAACAATGATGAATTAAAGCAGACAGAAATAATACTTTCACTGGCCTGCATAATAAACGTCGATGAACCGAGTGCAAGGCTCGGAAGAATAATCTTTGCTGACAGCTTCATATATTTTTTATGAATTTTTAAAGTTGTCTTTTTTCCAAATAAAAAGCTTAAAACCCATATACATGACATTGCCTGTGAAAGCACAGTTGCAAGGGCTGCACCGCGGACACCCATGTTAAACCCGAAAATAAAAATCGGATCAAGAATAATATTGGCAATCGCACCGATAAGCACTGAAAGCATTCCCGTCTTTGCAAACCCCTGCGCTGTAATAAACATATTCATACCGAGCGTAAGCTGCACAAAAATCGTGCCAATTGCGTAAATATTCATGTAAGCAACACCGTAGCCGACAGTATTTTCACTGGCGCCAAACATTAAAAGCAGCGGACGGTTAAACAAAAGCAGTCCGGCAGTTAAAAGTACCGACACTAAAATCTGCGTTGTAAAACAATTGCCGAGCGTCTTTTCTGCTGCTTCTTTATTGCCCTTTCCCATAAAAATACTTGCTCTCGGCGCACCGCCGCTGCCGACAAGCGCCGCAAAGGCCGACACAATCATAATCAGAGGCATGCAGACGCCGACGCCCGTCAGTGCCAGCGAGCCTTCTCCCGGAATATGCCCTATGTAAATACGGTCAACCATGTTATAAAGCATATTAATAAGCTGTGCCAGCACAGTCGGCAGCGCCAGCTTAAACAAAAGCCGTCCGACCGGCTCCTTTCCTAAAAAATCTTTACTCTCCATCTCTTTTTCTCCTTTCCAGTCCTTTAAAAACATTTTCCATAATTTGTTCATTCACCATGTTATAAATCTTCAGTGACTCCGCCGGAATACCTGCAAGCAGCATTTCCTCGTAATGTGCTCTGGCCTTATCAATTTCACTGACAATACCTCCGGCTCTGTCTGTCAGACCGAGATGAATTTTACGCCGGTCCCGTTCATCCGGTGTCCGGCTCAAAAAGCCTTTATTTATCAGCAGTTCCACGCCCTGCGATACATTACCCTTTGGCAGCATACGCAAATAACAAATATCTGCCGCTGTATCTTTCCCCGGATTATTATGTAAAAAACCGATAATCCGGATTTCAATCTGCGACAGGCCATAAGACTTTCGAATATCCTCCATACACCGGTCATAGAACTTTTCTATTCCCCGCATAAGCAAAAGCATATCCGTTGTTTTCATCATGTGACACGCCTCCGTTGCTCAAAATAGTTTCTTTTAAAATAGTTTTATTTGAAATAGTTTTATTTAGGATATAATATATTATAGACTTAAAAAAAGATTTGTCAATAGAAAAGAAATGCTTCGATATAAAAATTCAATATCCGCATTCTTTTTATCCTTCGGTCTTTAACGCTCGTAGATTTCCCGCCTGTGTCCGACTGTCATGGCAAGAATGATCAGTTCATTGTCCTGAACGATTTGATGTAAGTCCCTTCCTTATTGCTCTTGGATTTTCACACCCAACTAAATCGTACGGAATCTCCGCTCCCCCTGCTGCCGGTGTATCACCGCGGAGCTTTTTTGTGACATAGAAAGCAATTTCCTATGTCACAAAAAAAATACCCTGCACCCATAAAGAGCACAAGGTATTTTCAACACAGACACTTACCCTTTGACACCGCCGTTTGTAATACCGCCGATAATTGTCTTTGACAATAATATAAAAAGCAGCAGCGTCGGCAAAAATACGATAACGACAGCGGCAAACAATCCGCCCCAGTCGCCGGTATACTGCATGGAAGTCAGGACACTTTTTAAGCCCGGTCCCACGGACATGTTCTTCTCGGAAGAAGCAAAGATAAGAGATAGGAAATATTCATTCCATACATTCATAAAATTAAAGATGCCGACTGTTACAATTCCCGGCTGTGCCAAAGGCAGCATGATTTTCCAAAAAGTTTTCATTGGAGGGCAGCCGTCAATGGCTGCTGCCTCCTCATAAACTCTTGATAAATTTGAAAAAGATGCAAGTAAAAATGTCGTTGTGTACGGTATCTGCATACCAATATACAAAAGAATAAGTATAATTTTTGAACCTGACAAATGTGTTCTTGTCGCCATTGAAAACAGCGGCAGTACAATCATAATCTGCGGAATACTCATCGCTGTAATAAAGCTGCTCTTAATGACAAGGTTGCCTTTAAATACAAATCTTGCGAGCACATAAGCTGCCGGTGCACTGATTAAAATTGAACCAACCATCGCACATATTGCATACAGTAAGGAGTTTAAAAAGAAAACTGAAATACTGTTTGTTGACCATGCCCGCACATAATTTTCAAAATGCAGGCCGCTCTCAAAGCTTAGCACTTTACCGCGCATGATTTCCGGTGCCGTTGAAAGGCTCGCCGCAACAATCCAGAACAGCATTACAAGTGTAAACAGACACCATATGCCGACAATGAGATGTCCCGGAAGCAAGCGAAGTTGCTTCTTGAATCCCGTATTTGACGTTTTTCCAATATGTTTTTTCATTGTTTACACCCCACTTACAGTTCTAAATCATCATCTTTTATCAGACGGTTAAACACGAAGAATACAACCAAAACAATCAGTGCCATCACAACACCGACAGCAGCGCCAAGGCCGCCATTACGCTCGGCATTTCCCATTGTTCCGAATGTTACATTATACATGTAAACAAACGGTGTAATGGTTGACATTTCGCTGGCAAGCGGTGCGCTCCACATCTGACTCCATACGAAGAAACCGACAACACTTACTGTCCAAAATGTCAGGCAATTTTTTAATGTTCCTTTTAAAAGCGGACATATGATTCCGAAAAACTGTTTTATTTTTCCTGCGCCGTCAATTGTTGCAGCCTCAAAAATATCACCCGGTATCTGCTCAATGCCGCTCATAAAAATCAGCATAAAATAGCCGACAGATCCAAAGCAGAATGCTATAAGAAGTGATACAAACTTCAGGGAACCATTCATATAATCAAGCTTTGCCAGATCCTGCGCGCCAATCCATTCAAAAAATGTATGCAGCAGGCCAAAACGCTTGTTATAAACATAATTGATCCACATTGTTGACATTGCAACTGCATTAATAATATTCGGAATATAAATGATTGCGCGGTAAACATTTTTTCCGACAATGCTGCTTGTTAAAATACCTGCAAATAAAAGTGCGATAGATAAAACGATGATACCGCCGATCAGCCAGATTTTCAGCATATTCAGCATCGCTACCCGGAATATCGTTGTTTCTGCCAAAGCCGAAAAGTTGGAAAGTCCGACAAAGTCCCAAAGTCCTACAGGATCACTGACAGATTCGACTTTGAAAAAGCTCATGACTACCGTTCTGCAGATTGGATATAAAAATACAGCGACAAAGAATATTAATGCAGGAGTCAAAAAGCATATGATCATTTTTTTATTTTGTTTCAAAATCTTCGTCTCCTTTCACCGAAAAATCCGGCTTAATATTCATATTTATTATTTTGCTGCAGCCATCGCATCAATAAAGCCCTGACCGTCTAATTCAAGCTTTACAAGTTTGATAAGGTTATCATATAAGATTTCTTTATATGTAGGGTTGTTCTCAAGACCAACGGCCCACTGGTATGTCTTTGTCATCTGTTTGAAGTATGGTTCTGCGCCGCTTACATTTGCAGGCCATGTTGTATTTTCAACGTCTGAAGGAATTGAAGATACAGCTTCTGCCATCTTGCTGTCATAATCACCTGTAACAACTGTTAAGATAAAATCAAAAGCTTCCTGCTTGTTTTCGCTCTTGTCAACGATACCAAAGCCCTGGCTGCCGACCATAGAAGCTTCTGCGCCGTCTACACCGCCCTCAACTGTTGGCATGGGAAGAAGCCCCAGTCAACTGTTGCGCCTGTATTCTGGTTGATTTCATTTGGAATCCATGAAGCATTTAAAATCATACAGCTTTCACCAAAGCCGATTTCGTTCTGTCCTTCAGGATAATTTGCAGGTGCATATTCTGACATATAGCCTTTTTCAAATAATGTGTGAATATCATCTGCTGCCTTTTTAGCTTCAGGAACATTTGCCCAATCTGCATTATCTAATGTTTCAAGCACCTTGTCCTGTCCAATATAACGTGCCAGCTGATAGCCGTATAAAAGTGTAACACCGTCTGAGTTACATGTCATCGGATTAACGCCTGATGCTTTTAACTTTTCGCACACTTCAAGAAGCTCATCAAAAGTTTCCGGTGTCTCTGTCACGCCTGCAGCCTCAAACATTGCTTTATCATACCATACACCTGTTGTATACGGCTGATAAGGCATTGCTTTTAATTTTCCGCCGCTCCACTCTTTTGCATTTTCAAGAAGAATCGGCATCACATGCTTTTCATAATCTGCTGCCGCTGCCATATCTGTTAAATCTGCAAGATACTTATCATTCTGCTGTGTCAGCATCATGTAATCCGTATCAAAGAAGTCAACATTTTCTCCGGCATCAAGTGCAGGTCCGATTAAAGTTTTGATATCTCTGCCTTTCCATTCAATATTAATATGGATACCTGTCTCTGCTTCATAAGCATCTGCAGCTTCCTGGATAATCTTTGCCTGTCCTTCTGTAGAGTTCCACATTGACCAGTAAGTCAACTCTTTTGTGCCGCCCTCGCTCTTGCTCTCCTCACCGGCTGCCTCTGTCTGTGCGCCCGTTGAATCTGTGGCTTTTTCATTTGTATCTTCGCTCTTGCCGCAGCCGCTCATAATCATTGATGCTGCTGTAACACTTGCCAGTGTCATTGCTAAAAATCTCTTTTTCATAGTCTTTTCCCTTTCTTTATGTTTATTTTTTATTGTCCGTCCGGCAGATTTCCGCCATCTTCAACAGGTACAAACCGTTCAAACCACTTTCGGTCATGTATCCTGCCGTCAGTAGTTTTCGGACCTGAAAGCGCATCAGCCAGTAAACACTTATCTGTCAAAATTCCCTGTGTGTCTTCCTCAGGCATATTTAAGAAATTATAATAAATATTATTTCGATAAACAGCCCCCGGTGTCTGATGCTTCCAGTCTTCTTGTTTAGGCGTCTTGTCCGCGTTAAAAATAATATTATTTTCAACAAGCATCTTTCCGCCGGACATATTGTGCCGTATAAACGGCACGCCGTTTCCAAAGACAAAAGTATTATGATGAATATATGCATCCGGATTATGTGCAGGGTTAATTACACCGCCCCCATCCATCATACTAATGTTATAGCAAAATTCATTGTTGACACTTTCGCCCTCGCAAAACATAATACAGCCACCCGCATTATTAAAGCTGTAATTATACCGGTAGATTGTGCCATCGCCTGAGTCTGCATCCCATGCCTGCCCATCCTGATTATGACATGTATGATATGCCTCATTATACTGAAATATGGCATCTTTACATTTCCACGGCCAGATTGCCGCCGCCGTTTTTCCTTCGCGTTTGCCGGCTTGTGTATAAATCTCATCATTAATTTCTTTGGCCGTGTTTTCTGCCACATTGTATTCGACAAGCGGCCGGAAGCAGTACATCGGCGTAATGCCGTCACCTCCGATATTTTTTACAAAATTTCTGTAAATGTGGACTCTTTCATGTCCATACTGCCGCACAACATCATCCGGCAGCGTCAGTGTTGTAAAACAGCCATGAGTATAAGTATAGCCTGCTGCAATGCCCCATCTGCTGCAATTTTCCACAACACAGTCATGTATAAAAAGTCCGTCAAAACGAGCGGTACTGCCATGTTCATCTTCAGGCTTTAATGCACTGCAGTAAATACCGCCATTGTTTAAGTGTTTATCATAAACATTGCCTGATACATCGTGAATATATACGTCTGAAATCTCAATGTCATGAAGCGTTCCCCGGTTTTGCGCAACAACCGAGATACCTGTGCGGTTCATACGGTCTCCCTGACTGTAAGTTTCTCCTCTGAGAAGACCACTGTTTGTAATTTCAAGCCCTTCAATACGAATATATTCACAATCATAAAGCTGGACTGCCGAAGATACATAACCGCGCCATACATGGGTCGATGCATCTAAAGGATGTCCGTAATTCTGATACCACAGACCTGTTCCCTCACACTCGATAACAGGTCTTTTGCCTTCGCCGTAGCTTCCTATGACGATAGCTGCCGTCTTGCTTCCCTGTGCACTAAGATGCAATGACTGTTTATGAAATACGGAACCGCACTCCAGCCGTATTTCATCTCCCGGATATAGCTTTCTTTTTTCTGCTGCTGCCAGCGTTTGAAGTGGATAAGCTTCAGAGGTTCCCGCATTATCATCACTTCCGTTTTTACTGCTGACATAGTAAATTGTCTTTTTGTCCACTGCATTATCCTCTCTAGCAAATGATTTCGCTGCGATTTCTTTCGCTTGTACGTTTATAGTGTAGCATCTTGAATTTTTAAATAAAATATGTTATATTGGCGTTGACGTTATATATATTGTTGTTGTTTTTGCCATATATGCAAATACGGAAGGGAGATTGATTGTAATGTATGAACTATTTAGTTTAAAAGATACTGTATATTTTGGTGATTCCTCCCAATTACTCTATATTTCCCCATTCAAATTCGAACGTGACTGGCACGGTATGCATCACTCGCACGAGTGCACAGAAATCTTTTTCTG
>USSL01000043.1 GCA_900557175.1 uncultured Eubacteriales bacterium | reverse complement strand
GGCATACGAGATTATTCCAGTGACTGGAGTTCAGACGTGTGCTCTTCCGATCTGTGATATGCTTCCGACCGGCGTTCTCAGCAACGGCGATGATGAAATACTCGCAGAAGAAAAAATTAATGAGCATTTTGTTGCTTACGCAGGCATCGAAAAACCTAAAAAGCTGCCGTTAAGCATTGATACCTCCTACAGCCTCAATATGACCGACGACTATATGTCAACAATGATGCATCAAAAGCTCGTCGCAGCGCTTGGCGCTCAGATGATTGATATCATGATTGGCACCAAAAACGGTATGGAAGATTACGGCAAAATGAATGCCTTTCTTGATGTCCGTGAATATCTGCCCGAAGAAACTGTCTCTGACCTTGAAAAAAAAGGACTTATATGCAAAGCAACCGTAACGCCGGAAGAAGACGACGGGCTTGAACCTTATGAAGTCTATTATGGCATCAAAGCCGATGATATGACCGTGCTCACCGATTCCGGATACGTTACCGACGGCTGCGTCGTCGCCCTCACCGGAAATCCCGAAAAACTTGAACAGGCAGTCAAAGTCATTGAAATGCTCCTTGACTGCCTGCCGTAACCCCCCTCTGGTGGTTTTCCCTTCATAGCTTTGACACATAAAAAAAGCCAGCATCGCATATGTTTTGTGCATTGGCAAATTTCTGCAATAATAAAACTCCCTCTGTAAGTTTTGCTCAGCGTGCATTGTTAGCACGCCTGCAAAACTTACAGAGGGGTTTTAATTTAGCTAATGTAATCTTTATTCGTCCCATTTAGTTTTTCTTCTTTTGCAATATCTTCCGCAGACATATATTTTTTGAAAATGCGCTCTATAACAAATGTTGCAAGCAGCGCATCAATGCCCGGTACGATAAAAATTGCAAGTGGCGGTATGAGATAAACAAAAAATCCCGATACAGCTGTAATCACAACAAGAAGCAATGTCCATAAGATATGACGTGTCGCCATATACATGCAATTTTTCACAATATTTTTCAGTCCAATTTCAAAGCGGGCTATATAAGGAAAAACGTACATGGCAAGCATAATCAGCAGGAAAAACATTGCATAGAAAAATGCTTTTGCAATTGTCTCCATCAATGTCCCTTCACCGACAATGATTCCGATCAGGCGGATATCCGCATATAATACAAGCCCGATGGCCGCAAATATAAGCCATATAATCGTGGACTGCTTAAATGAAGATTTAAAGCAGCCCCAAAACTCTCTAAAAACATAACCTCTGCTGTGACGCAGCACTTTATTTGCAGTATAGTAAGCCGCCGTACATGAGGCGCCTATTGTCACAAGCGGGATTGAGAAAACAACCCACAGTACACTCAAAAAAAGACAATCCACAAATTTATTAATCGCCGTAAACAAAGGGCCGTCATAATTAAAAAAATGTCCCATTGCTTATACTCCTATAGATAACCCATCGGATCTACCGGCACACCATTTACCCATACTTCAAAATGAAGATGCGGTCCTGTTGAATAGCCTGTACTTCCGACAGCTGCAATCGTCTGGCCTTTGCTTACCTTCTGTCCTGTTTTTGCATACACTGCAGAACAGTGCTGATATAATGTACTCATTCCGTTACTATGTGTAATAATGATGTAATTACCTCTTGCAACCTGCCATCCGGCAGCTGCAACTACACCGCCGTCAGCCGCAAAAATCGGTGTTCCTGCACCGGCACCAATATCAATACCTTTATGATTTGTCGAACCGACGCCGCCCGGTGAATTACGTCCGCCGAAACCGCTTGTAACCCATCTGCTTGTGGAAGGCCACATAAAGCTTCCTGTTGTAGAACCGGAACCCGGTGTAAAATTACCGCTGCCGCCTGAACCCTGATTCTGCTCCTTTTGGGCTTCTTCTTCAGCTTTCTGAATTGCTGCAAGTAATTCCTGTGTATCATCAATTGCACCGGCAATATCATGAATTTCACCGGACGCATCATCAATATCGACGCCAATTGTCTCAAGTTCTGCTTTCTTATCATTAAGGATTGTATCTAATGCCGCCTTTTTAGCTTCCTGCTCGGTCTTCTTTGCTTCCTCATCAGCCTTCTGGGCCTGAAGCTGTTCTTCATATATCTTAATTCTATCCACAGCATCCTTTAATTTCGTCAGTAATTCTTCATCATACTGGGAAATCTTAGCCATATATTCACTTGAATTTAAAAGTGTTGAAACATCACTTGAATTCATCACAATTTCCATCAGTGATGTGTCCCCCTGCTCGTACATCTGGCGAATACGGACTTTCAGTGCTGCATACTGCGTGTCAGCATCCTCCTGTGCCTGCTTAAGATTAGCCTCTGTTTCTGCAATCTGCGCCTCAATCTCTGTCAGACGTTCCTCAATATCTGCAAGCTCAGTAACAACAGTCTGCTGTTCCGCATCAAGCTCCTGTATATAGGCCTCTGTATCCTCCTTCGCCTTCTTAAGCTCGTCCAGTCTTGACTGAAGTTCTGCCTGCTCCTGCTGGAGCTGGGAAAGTTCATTCTGTGCTTCCTGCTTTGTCTTTGCCTGTGCAGGGAGTACCGCTGAAAATGAAATTGCTAAAGCCATAACGATTGTTCCGAACTTTAAAAATCTTTTATTCATAAAAAATAAATACCCCTTTCCGTTTTACCAAAATGATTATAGCATAGAAAGGGGTAAATGTATACAAGTATTTAATAATTTCTTAACATTTTCACATATTTTATAATTTATTTATAACTTATTTTTGAAAAGAAGCCAGTCTTTCCTGTACCTGAGCCATCATCTGAGTGTATTTTTCAAGCTTTGCTTTTTCCTCGTCAATCTTTGACTGCGGCGCTTTACCGACAAAGTTCGGATTATTAAGCATTCCTGTTGCTCTTGCAATTTCTTTTGTCAGACGTGCTTCTTCTTTTTTAAGACGCTCAATTTCTTTCTCAATGTCGACAAGTTCTGCAAGCGGCATGTAAATCACAGCGTCCGCAATGACGGCAGATACGGCGTCCTCGCCGATGCCGGCCTTATCGGCCTGTACAATAACTTCACTGGCATAACCAAGTGTTGCAAAGAAGACGCGGCTCGTCTCAAAAATGTCTGCCACTGTATTATTTTCTGTGACAACAATCACCTTTGCCTTTTTACTTGGCGGCACATTCATCTGTGCACGGACATTTCTGATGGCACGGACAGCAGCCTTAATTGTCTCAACTGCATTTTCATCTGCCTCAAAGTTCCATGCTTCCTTAAACTCCGGCCATGCGGATATCATAATAGATTCTTCTTCATTTTGAACATTACAGAAAATTTCTTCTGTAATAAACGGCATATACGGATGCAAAAGCTTTAATGCCTGAATAAGCACTGTCTTTAATGTCCAAAGTGCCGCTGCCTTTGTCTCGTCAGTATCGCTGTAGAGTCTCGGCTTCACCATCTCGATGTACCAGTCGCAAAATTCTTCCCAAATAAAGTCGTAAATTTTCTGAACAGCGATACCGAGTTCAAACTTATCCATGTTTTCTGTCGCTTCTTTTGCCAGTGTGTTGACCTTTGATAAAATCCACTTATCCGCCTGTGTTAAGTCTTTAAGCTCGACTGCGTCAATAGAAATACCTTTTTCGGCAGCCTGCTCAAAGTTCATCAGCATAAATCTTGACGCATTCCATACTTTATTGGCAAAGTTTCTGCTTGCCTCAACACGTTCATTGTAAAAACGCATATCGTTGCCCGGCGCATTGCCTGTAATCAGTGTCAGTCGCAGTGCATCTGCACCGTATTTATCAATAATTTCAAGCGGATCGATACCGTTTCCGAGGGATTTACTCATCTTGCGTCCTTCACTGTCTCTGACAAGACCATGGAAAATCACTGTCTTAAACGGCACCTCGCCCATCTGCTCGCAGCCTGAGAAAATCATACGGATCACCCAGAAAAAGATAATATCATAACCTGTCACAAGAACGTCTGTCGGATAGAAATAATCTAAGTCCTCAGTTTTTTCCGGCCATCCCAGTGTAGAGAACGGCCAAAGTGCTGATGAAAACCACGTATCCAACGTATCCTCATCCTGTTTAAAATGTGTACCGCCGCATTTCGGACACTGATCCGGCGCACCGCCGCGGATAACAACAGTTTCACCACATTCTTCACAGTAATAGGCCGGGATTCTGTGTCCCCACCAAAGCTGTCTTGAAACACACCAGTCGCGGATATTTTCAAGCCAGTTCATGTATGTCTTTTCCATGCGCTCCGGTACAAGTTTCACCTGACCGCTCTTTACAGCGTCAATGGCAAGCTTTGCAAGCGCATCCATTTTGACAAACCACTGCTGTTTTACCATCGGCTCAACAGTTGTCTTACAGCGGTCATGAATACCGACATTGTGTGAATGATCTTCGATTTTCACTAAAAGTCCGAGAGCGTCCAAATCTTCCACAATGGCTTTTCGTGCCTCGTAGCGCGCCATACCGGCATATTTGCCGCCCTTCTCATTGATTGTCGCATCGTCGTTCATCACATTGATTTCAGGAAGATTGTGGCGGCGTCCGACCTCAAAGTCATTCGGATCATGTGCCGGTGTAATTTTAACACAGCCTGTACCAAATTCCTTATCAACATAGGTATCGGCAACAACCGGAATCTGACGGCCTGTCAGCGGAAGCTCAAGCATTTTCCCGACAAGATGCTTATATCTGTCATCATCAGGATTGACAGCAACCGCCGTATCGCCAAGCAATGTCTCCGGACGTGTTGTCGCGATTTCTACAAAACCATCTTCTCCGACAATCGGATATTTAATATGCCAGAAGTGACCGGCCTGCTCCTCATGAAGCACCTCAGCATCTGAAATCGATGTCTGACAGACAGGACACCAGTTGACAATTCTTGAACCTTTATAAATATAGCCTTTTTCATAGAGATTGACAAAAACCTCCTCAACAGCCTTTGAACAGCCTTCGTCCATTGTAAAACGCTCTCTGTCCCAGTCTGCGGAAGCGCCCATCTTCTTTAACTGATTATTAATTCTGCCGCCGTATTCTTCTTTCCATTCCCATGCTTTTTCAAGAAAGCCCTCACGGCCAAGGTCTTCTTTATCAATACCTTCACTCTTTAACTTTTCAATAACCTTAACCTCTGTCGCAATGGCCGCATGGTCTGTTCCAGGCTGCCAGAGTGCATTGTAACCCTGCATACGCTTAAAACGGATTAAAATATCCTGCATAGTACTATCTAAGGCATGGCCCATATGAAGCTGACCTGTCACGTTTGGCGGCGGCATCACAATTGTAAACGGTTTTCTGCTTCTGTCCACCTCCGCATGAAAATACTTCTTATTCATCCATTTTTCATAAAGCTTTCCTTCAATCTGCGAAGGATTATAAGTTTTCTCTAAATTCATTCCAAACTTCCTTTCTTCTGTTGTCATATATTTTAATATTTAAAAACTATTGTTAAAGACTTGTGCCTATCAGTATAAGCACAGTAACGGCCAGCAAAACAATGGCTGCGGTTTTTAACACTCTTGCATAAGAATTCAGCGTCTGAATATCCGCCTGGAGCAGACTTTCATCTTCCTCTGAGTCCGATTGACTTTCAGCCCCGGACATTCCGGAAGCAGTCACCCCGCTAAAATGCGCCTCATCTTCCATTCTCAGACTCCGTTTCTTAATACTCTGTGACGAAATCCACAAAACCCCGCTTACCAAAAGCAGGATAACTTCTAAAACGATCATCACATTCCCCTCCCTATAAAAGCAAAAGAACCAAGCGGAGCTTTTTTATCACACAGGAAGCAATTTCCTATGCCATTAAAAAAGCCTCCGCCCCTATTAAAGGGCGAAAGCTCGCGTTACCACCTTTATTCGCAGACAAAATACTGTCTGCAATCTCCTGCCGTCTTTAACGGAAACGATCCGTCGGAGCTTATGCACTATGGCTTTTTGGGCTCCGCTGCTTCAAAGCTACCTTCACCGTCTCTTGCTTAAGCACCTTCCACCAATTTGTACTCTCTCTGTAAAGCTTTCCCCGGCTACTCCTCTTTTTCAACGCATTTTTCTATTTTCCAGTGGTTATATCTTATTATTTAAAAGCCGTTTTGTCAACCCCCATTTAAACAAAGGAATAACACCCCTCATTTAAGCAGAGGCATGAAGCTAAAGGGGAAACCCAGCGTCTTTTGCCGCATACCAAACGTATCATTTTATCCCCGATAAGCGCCTTTCAGACGCTTCAGCACTTTTTTCGCTTCCTCGTCTGTCGGTTCCTGTCCCATCGTCATTTTTGCTTTTTCATCATCGTACGTCTTTAAAACTTCACCGATATAAGTCTCCGACAAATGATACTGCTCTGAGGCATCAAAAAAGCCTGATTCGTCGCCGTTCATTTTAAGCGCCCACAAATAACACTTCAGCGATATTTCGTCCTTATTCAGCTCATAAGCTTTTTTAAAATTATCCGCCGCTGACGAAAAGTTCATCACACGCATATATGTACAGCCGAGATTATGATATGTATTGCCTTTAAAATGGTTGGTCACATCAAATTTTCCCGGATTTTCCATCTGCCCGATCACACTCATATACATCTTGACCGCATCCATATAACGGCAGAACCTCACAAGATTATCCGCCTGAAGCTTGGCAGCCTCGATTGGATTTTGATGTTCAATTTCATCCAATGTCTGAGACAGCTTCGACAGTTCTTCGCTATTATAATAATCGACCGCCGACATAAATTGAAGAATCAACATTTTCAAAGGTACATTGGCTTTTTTTAGCTGCTCTATAAGCTTTGCCGCCGCAGGTTCCTTCATAGACTTTTCAACCCAGTAAATAAACTCATCATTAAATGTGTCCGCAGTTACTGTATAAATATTTTCATAAAGATAATAACACATTTCCTCAAGGGAATAAATGCGCGTATCACTTAAATTAAAATAATACGGTGTGCGTTCAGGCAGGCTTTTTTGAAAAATAAGCCGTCCCTGCGGTTTGTACTTCGGATCAGACTCATATTCTGCAATATTGAGACGGCGTTTCCATATTTTCTTTGTGGCAGGGAACAAACCGCCAAAGCCCTCGTCCGCAATAGTCACATTACATATTTTAGCATCCTCAAAGCTGATACTTAAGGAAAGACCTATCGTCTTATTCTCACGCTCAGGCAGGCCTTCCACAGTTACCGGAATAAGCTTTTCCCGGTTTGTCACCGCATCTCTGACGTGAAGCACCACCGTATCTGTACCATCTAAAATAAAATCGGCTTTTTCATGGATTCTGTACCAGCAGTCACCTGCGCTCACAAGCTCCCGGCGCATCACTTCTTTCATCTGAGTACCGCGAAGATATATGCTGCACGCCATAATATCATCGCCAAGTGCAATAAAATGACGCAGGTTTTCTTTATGATAATCAATATGACTGCTGTAGCAGGCACCGAGGCAGTACAGATTATCACCGATAAACACACGGCGTCCCGCACAAAGCCTTGCCCTTGACAAATTCATCCACTCACTTTTAAAACCGTCGCCGGCAAGATAAACTGTCGATACGAGACGCTTATTCATCACTTCTTTAATGACTTCCGTAAATTTTCTATCCAGATCCGGCGGCGATAATTGTTTAAAATCCTTACCGCTCATATACATATTTAACGGAATGGCTTCCGCTTTTGCCACTGCCGGCCGGTGATTTTTATTGACCGACAAATGATAATAATAAAGTCCTCTCTGACTGTATTCAAACAGACCGACATCATGCTGCCATACGTCCTGCGCCTGACTGCTCATCGCATAATACTCATAGCTCGCCATGTGTGTCTGCACACGGAAATGATCCTCTGAAATACCAAGCTTTTCCTGTGCAATATCATATAAATCCGCCATCAGCTGACGGCTGACGTCAGCAGCTGTGATTGTCATATAAGCAATCGTATAGTGCGGTGCATAGGCTTCAAGGAGTGTCATCGACTGCTCTATAAAAATGGCCGTCAGTGCTTTCTTTGTATACTTTTCACCATCCACTGTCATTTCCGGACACGTATCATAACTGTTTAAAAAACCCGAAATCAGTGTCCCCTGACCGGAAGCGACAGCCGCCTTTGCCTTTTCGCCAAAAAGCCATTGGCCGTCAGTGCCTCCGATGTGACAGAGCACGGTCGGTATGCGCGAAGCATCATTCTTTCCGCCGACAATGCACACACTTTCCGGTTCGCCTTTCTTTTCGTTAAACCAGCTGATCTGTGAACATTCATCATCCAAATCATAGCCGATAATTAGATTTCTTCTGTTGCTTTCCATAAAATTACCTCTGCTTAAATTAATGTAAACAGTTTCTTTGTCAAAAAGCGTTTTTCTTCATAACCGGTCAGTTCCCGCTTCACTTCCGCCATATCACCGGCCTCACTAAGCGCTACCATCCTGTTAATCCAGTCATGACCGTTTTGTACTGTCTTTTTATCATCATAGCTGTCCTCGCCGTCAATAATACGGCTCTGAGTGACCTTCTGCTCAAAAGCATTATGCTCAGTAATATAGTATTTCAGCTTTTCATCTTTAAAAAGAGTGAACACCTTAATAAAAATACCGCCAAACACATTTTTCATTTCTTCTTCCTCATAAGTACCGTTTTCGGTACTGCCATCCTCAATCATATAATGGATCGTCACTATATTTTTAGGATTTGTGCGGTAAGAAACATAAGTCTTATCCACGATTTCTTCCGGTATTTCCTTAATATATATAAACTTTTTAAAGAATGGAAAAATCATTCCCCTGTCAATAAACTCGGTAAGCTTTGTGAGTATCCACTGACGATGCCCCGCCTCACGGCCATCTCCTGCGGCATAAAACTTAAGCAGCGCAAGGCAGCACACATCGGCAGCGCCCGACATCTGGTCACATTCAATTTCAATATACTTAAATACAGATTCCGGAATGTCTTTTTCGCGCACAAGATACTGGTAAGAATAATAAGTTAAAAATGCCCGTACAATGCGTGTATCCGGTGTCATCTTATAATAAGATTCAAAAATCTCCACATCATAATCGGTTTCCATCTCGGCAAAAAGCACCTGACAGAGAATCTTTTCCTCCAGTTCAAACGCATTGACCTCGAAATTTTTAGCTGCCTTCCAGATTTCATACAAATCCTTTGTCGTTCCAAGATAAAACCGGATTAAATATTCCAGTGTCACATCATCATATTTACCACAGGAAAATGCATAATAAGCCATCTCAATCAGCAGCTTATTTTCAATCATCCCTTTATCACGGATAATTTTAGAGCAGAGACGCATCAGCTTCTTATCCTGTATATTTTCATAGCCATAGGTGACAATCGCCTCATCGAATTTGTCTCCCGCCATCCTGACGGACACAGCCGTGACGATATCCCCCAAAGATATCACCGCCACCTCGCTGGTGCCGCCTCCGATATCCACCACCATGCTGCCGGTGGGCTCACTTACGGGCAGACCCGCGCCGATAGCGGCGGCCATCGGTTCCTCAATGAGATCCACATTGTTGGAACCCGCCTGCCGCGCCGCATCCTCTACTGCCCTGCGCTCCACCTCAGTGACGCCCGAAGGGATACACACCACGATACGGGGCCGGCTCAACGTGCCGGATTTCAATGCCTTTTTGATGAAATATTTGAGCATGGCGGCCGTCACATCGAAATCCGCAATCACGCCGTCCTTCAGGGGACGCACCGCTACAATGGAGCCGGGCGTTCTGCCCAGCATCTCTTTAGCCTGCTTGCCTACGGCCAACACCTCGTCGCTGCGCACATCCACAGCCACCACCGAAGGCTCCCGCATTACGATGCCTTTTCCCCTCATAAATACAAGAGTATTAGCGGTTCCCAAGTCTATGCCGATATCCTTGGAAAACATGGAAAACATGGAAAAAAGTCCTGAAAACCACGCCATCTGAAATCTGCCTTTCCGGCCCCTTAGGCCCTGTACTGAAATATTATCTTATGATACCCCGCGGGGCTTTTCCCCGTCCTCATTTCGCCTACGGCAGAGGAAAACCTTCCTCCGCTCAGATAGGATACATTATATCGCATTTTTCCCGGTTTCTCAACAACAAAGTTTACATAAACTTATAGATTCTGAAGATTTCAGTAAATGTGCTGTATTTTTTTCCCGAAACCACAAGATATATACAGAAGATTTTTCGGATCGAAAAATCTTCCTGAAGTTTTCTTCG
>USSL01000042.1 GCA_900557175.1 uncultured Eubacteriales bacterium | reverse complement strand
AAGTGTCGGCATGACAACACTGTATTTATACTCCTGCTCGTAACCGATGTATTTTTTCATAGCTCTTAAGTTCAGCCAGCACATCAAAAAGGCAAAGACATAATTTCCGAAAACCATACCGTATATATTCATATCGAACACCTTAAATACAATGCCAAGCGCCGCCGCATGAACAATCATTGCGATGACTGAATGGATGACCGGCGTTTTCATATGGCGGATGCCCTGAAGAATGGATATCGTCACTGTTGACAGTGAATAAAATGCAATTGTCGGCGCGCCGAGAATAAGAAGCATTTTTGCAAGCTCCGATGTATCTGAAAACATCAGCTGCATCATCGGGCCCGCAAGCACCATAAGCCCCACGCAGCACGGCATGGCAATCACCATTGTCAGCCGCACGATCTGGTCAATTTTATCATAAACCTCTCCCATCTTCTTTAACGCAACCGAATGGGCCACTGTCGGAATAAGCGCAATACCGATGGATGATGTCAGCGCCAGCGGCACATTTAAAAGCAATTTATATTCGCCGCTGTAAATACCAATAAGCTGGGAGCGCACCTGACTTGTATAACCCATGCCGTCCAAAATATTATTAAATAAAAACGCATCGACAATGCCGCCCAGCTGATACATTGTCTGACTCAAAATAATCGGCGTCATCGTCACGACAACAAGCTTTAAAACATTCCGGTATGTAATAAGCTCTTTATGCGGCGTCCGGTCACGGCGAAGATGTCGGCGCACCGTCGGGGCATAAAGATGGTAAACAAGCACACAAAATCCAAGAGCGCCGACCGCACCTAAAAACGTTCCGAGCGTTCCGCCCGCCGCACCGTAGGCCGGACCTTTGACAATGAGAAAATATGCCGCAATCACACTGACAGCCGCATGGATAATCTGCTCGATCACCTGAGAAATTGCCGTCGGCATCATCGCATTCTTTCCCTGAAAATAGCCTCTGTACACGCCAAGCAGCGCGCATACAAAAATTGTCGGCGCCAGCACTCTTAAAGCCGGCGCGACCTCAGACATATTAAACATCGCCTCAGCAATCCATCCGGCGCCAAAAAATGTAAGCAGCGAAAATACAAGACCTATCATTCCCGCAAAAATCATCGTTCCCTTCATCAGGCGCTGAAGATTTTTATATTCGCCATTGGCAAGATAGGACGCCGAAAGTAACGAAAATGCAACCGGTATACCGTTTGAAGACACTAAAAGTAAAAACTGGTAAACTTCATAGGCATTGGCATAATAACCCATGCCCTCCTGTCCGACAATACGAATCAGCGGTATTCTGTATAAAAGGCTGATAATTCGCACGACAATCTGTGCGCCGGCCAAAATTGAACTGGCTACAATAATACTGTCGTTTTTTTCTTTTCCTGTCTGATTCATGAATAACCTCTCTCGTCTTTACGATTATGACACTGTCACCTTATAATCGGTCGGAATCACGGCGATATAAGATTTGCCCGGATTAAGCGAAAGTTCTTTGCCGTCTTCTGTATAATATCTCGTATAATCTGTCTTTAAATCCGCTTTTTTCCATGTGATATCTACACACTTGCCGTCAGTTATATACAAGCCCCTGCCCTCACCTGTCAGTGCAATATCCTGGCAATCCGACGGTGCGTCAATACATGAATATGGCGCAAACTGGATAATGATATTTTTAAAGGTCAGCTGTTTGTCATTAACATCATCCATATGCGGCTCACCATACTGGAATTTCTTGTAAATCTTATTTTCAGCATCATATTCAAGCTGTGCATCTGAACTTGTAGGAATCTTCACCTTCTCTGCGTTTTCACCATCTGACGGCACCGTATCTTTTGTAAAAAAGTTTAAACGGCTCTCATAATTTTCAGGCAGTGCCGTATCTGCGCCGAATCTTCCGATAGCATGGACAATCTGCTCGCCTGTCATATAAACATTGTGCGGCGCTACTCTGTCAGAAGCGCGGTAATAATCTGAATTAAGGCCGCCTGCCATCAGCTGCAATGTCTTAATGCCTTCACTGTTAATTCTGTTCTCAGCAAATATAGACCAGCCGAAATGACCGTAAATAGCTTCCTCATCATGGGCAAAGTCAAGATAATAATGTCTTGCACTTCTTATCGGGCCAACCTTTTCAAGCGCCTCATAATTTTGGAAAACAGCCATAAGACGGGTAATCTTGCTTTCCACAACTGCCTCATATAAAATATCAGCCTGTGAAAGACCGCTTTGAGGCAGCGCCTCCGTCACATTATTAATCATCAGCGCCACAGGCCGTCTGTTGTTTACAGCTTCATCAACAATCTCACCGGTCAGATGACTGATTGCCTTGCCCTCCGGCACGACAAGCTCCGTCTCTGTTTCCGTTTCTGTTTCCGTCTGCTTTTCACTCTCAATCTTAATCTGGGTTTCTGTCTGAGGCGCCTGTGTCTCAGCTTCCTTTTTGCCGCAGCCTGAAACAGCAATCGCAGCCGCAAGCATCAGTGCCGTAATCCCCGCAAATTTTCTTTTCATCATATACATTCCTCCTATCTGCCAAGATGAACAAGCTTTAATATATCATTTTGCTTAAGCTCCATCGCTTCTGTTTCCTCAGGCTCCATATGGTCATAGCCAAAAAGATGAAGCATACTGTGGGCTGTTAAAAATCCGAGCTCACGCTGTTTTGAATGACCGTATTTTTCCGCCTGCTCAATCACTTTGTCCACAGAAATAATAATGTCGCCAAGCATCAGTTCGCCTGTCTCCGGATTAAAATAATCCTCAGCATCACATTCCTCAAGGAATGAAAAATCACCCGGCGCCACATAATCAATCATCGGAAACGAAAGAACGTCTGTCGGCTTAAATAAATCCCTGTAATCTCTGTTAATGAGCGCAATTTCTTCATTTGAGGTTAAAACGACATTAATTTCTGTTTCATATGGACAGTCCTCAAACTCAAGCGCAGCCTCCACGACAGTTCTTATAATTTTTTCATAGTCAAACTCAAGCGCTGTGTCAACTTCCTTTTCAATATTTAAAGTCATTTTTTATCCCTTTCTGCAGTTCTTCTGCTTCTTGCCGTCTGCTTTGTCTTTGCTGTTCTTTCTTCTTTTTCATGATACTTTTCAAAAGCCTTAATAATATCCTTGACAAGCTTATGACGGACAACATCCCGGTTTGTCAGGCCGACAACGGCAATATCATCGACATCTTTAAGAATACGGGCACATTTTTCAAGCCCCGAATGCTTATCCTGCAAGTCTACCTGTGTCACATCACCTGTCACAATAATTTTAGAGCCCTCACCAAGACGTGTCAGTACCATAAACAGCTGTTCAAGGCTGGCATTCTGACTCTCATCAAGAATAATCATGCTGTTGCTTAATGTACGTCCGCGCATATAAGCAAGCGGCGCCACCTCAATAATGCCGCGTTCAAGACAGCGGTTAAACTTTTCTTCACCGAGCATTTCAAAAAGTGCATCATAAAGCGGTCTTAAATACGGATCAACCTTGCTTTGCAAGTCTCCCGGCAAAAATCCGAGATGCTCACCGGCTTCCACTGCCGGGCGTGTCAGAATAATACGTGAAATATCCTCCCGCTTTAAGGCTTCGACAGCCATCGCGATTGCAAGATACGTCTTTCCCGTACCGGCAGGCCCTGTGCATATCGTCACCGTATTATCCGTCATTGCCTTAATATAATTTTTCTGTCCGATTGTCTTACACCGGACAGGCTTTCCCTTAAATGTCACCGTAAGAACATCCTTCATGACACTCACTGCATCATCGGCGCTGCCATCCTCCACAAGCTCAATGGCCTGACCGATCACAAGCGTATTCACATCCTGACCGCCGTCATACATCTTTTTTAACGTATCAATTGATGCCATCGCTTTATCGACAGCAGCCTGCTCACCGGTCACTGTCAGCACCATATCACGACAGACAACAGACACCTTCAAAAGCTTTTCAATTTCTTTTATATTTGCATCGTAAGGCCCGAAAATCGCACTCATCTGTGCGGCTGATTCAAACTCTGTATTTTGGCTTACCAAAACATGCTCTCCTTTTCAAAATAGAATTTCATATCGCGCCTTTTACCACACAGGACAAAGCCTTTTGATGCGGCAAAAATAGCGCTGACGGATTTTACATCCGTCAACGCTCATTATAACAGATATATTTATTTTCGTAAAGGCGGCTGTAAAGAGTTTCTATTTCCTGCCTTGTCGCCAAAAACTCCGAAAATGCGCTTGCGCTTCCCGCAGCCACACTCATTTTAAAGGCGTGTGCCGTATCCTTTTTCTCAAGCCATCCTGCAACGAAACCGGCCACCATAGAATCTCCTGCCCCGACAGCATTCATCACCTTTCCCTCTGGCGCTTCAAGCATACAGATATCACCTTTTTCCGAAAGGAACACTGCCCCGTCACCCGCCATCGAAACGAGCACATTTTTTGCACCTGCTTTCAAAAGCTTTTTTGCATAAGGCACGACAGCTTCCTTTGTCTGAAGCCTGATGCCAAAAATCTCCCCAAGCTCATGATGATTCGGCTTTATAAGAAACGGATGATATTTAAGAGCATTTAAAAGTAAATCCTTTGTTGCATCTACAACAAATAAAACACCTCTGTCCTGAAGTCTTTCTAAAATTATACTGTACATATCATTTGGAAGACTGTCAGGAATACTTCCCGCAAGTACAAGCACATCCCCGGCAGTTAAAACATCAAGCTTCTCTAAAAGCGCCGCCGTTTCCTCTGCACTGATGTCCGGTCCCCGGCCGTTAATTTCAGTGCCGTCATAATCCTTTAATTTTACATTAATTCTTGAAAAACCGTGCTTTACACGGATAAAATCACTGTCTAAACCAATCTTTTTTACTTTTTTTTCAATTTCTTCCCCGGTAAAACCGGCAGTAAAGCCGAGCGCCGTACTTTTTATACCGAGATTATTTAATACAACAGAAACATTAATGCCCTTGCCCCCGGCAAAGATCTGCTCTGCTGTCGTTCTGTTTGTCATACCCGGTTCAAAATTGCCGACTGAAACAATGTAATCTAACGACGGATTAAAAGTCACTGTATAAACCATAATTATTTCTCCTGTCATATTCATTATACAAATCTATTATACCACGCGCGCAGTAAAGAAAGCGCCCGAAGGGCATTTGCTTTGCAAGCCGTGGATTGCTGGTATAAACTCCGCAAGGCGGAGTGCCCGGTAAAACCGGGCTGATTGCACTCTGTGCAATCATTATACCATCATTTCGCTTTATTTTCCATCGGCTTATACATAAATTTAAGTCCCGCACGGCATTTCCATAATGACATAACCAGTCAGTAACAAGTCGTCTTTTGTCACTTCAAAATCCGTATGATTTTCAATCAGTTTTGCGCCGTCATTTCTCATTGTCTCAAGCTTTCTTTCAAAGTCCCGCGACGCTATTGTTCTGATTTCTTCCGCCGTATACAAAGCCGGCGTCTGTGTATATGGCTTACGGCTTGTCACCGTCACGGCAAAAGGCAGATAAAAATCCTCTGTCAGACGGAATACCTTATATTCCACTGTTTCATCATAATCTGACATCGCACTGCGGGACATATCAGGCACAGTAAACGTATGCCCGAACAGATGAATGGCATAACTCTTTTTTGCTTCGCCGGCGTCATTTTTTTTTATATAATGTCTGTCATAGCGCCTGTCAACAGCAAACCTTACCCGAAGTACGATATCCGCGTCCGCCGCCGCAGGCACTGTCTTTACGACTGTCCCATCATCACCGCAAATATCCATCCCAGCCGCAACGAGCACATCACCTTTTTTTACAATATCCCCCTTTTTTACAAGCGGCGTCCCTGCCCTTGTGATCATAGAAACAACGGTTCCCGAATAAGGCGCGCATAAATCACCCGTGTCTGCATCTGGCATCTTCATATCCGGCTGTCCCTCCTCAATATCAAGCATCAGCTTTGTACCCGTAATTCTTGCCGACACCCATGAAATACGCGGATATTTAAGTCTTATATTTTCTTCCACCTCGGAGGGCACAATATGCCTCTTTAAGCTTCCCGCACCGGCACCGATTTCTGCAAGATATGCAGAGAGCATTTCATCGGTGTAAAAAGAATTGCCGCAGACTTCCACAGCCCATATGTAACGTGACAGGGCAAAAATAATGAGCACTGCCGATAAAAGTCCAAAAAAGAAGAATTTGTGGACGGCCGCTTTTTTTAAAATGACCGGGAGCCCATAAGCGTCCAGAACTGTCACACAAGCACCACACACAAGCGCAGTTTCTGACAAATCCCGGATATACGGCGTCAGTACAAAAGCTTCCAATCCGCCGTCACATGGGCATATATCCCACAAATAGAGCCGGCGGCGCTTACAAAGCATCAGAAGTCTTCCCGCATCGGCTCCCAAAATGCGGCATCGGCTGTATCCTGCAATTTTCTGCCATAATCTGTACATAAGCGCTCACCTCCAAACATCATATTTCCGATATTATAAAAACCGGATCTGACCTATATGACCGGACACAAGTATATCGTCCTCTGTAAAATAAACGATTTTTAGCCGCTGCCCCTCAATGCTCATCCGCCACTGTTTTCCCGCAAGACGTATATGCTCATTTTCATAAAGCGTCATTGTACCATAATTTTCCACATGCACCCACAAGCCTGCCCGCATTGTAATCATCGGAAGTGAGGCTTCTGACTTTTGCATCTGTGCCTCCTCACAGGTGTGCGCCGGTGCCGGGCGCCGTTTGCATTGACTGAATCCTTTTTCTTTTTCACGCCGAAACTTCTTATGTCTTTCCATCACACACCGTCCGCAAAGCTTTGTTTATAACATATGTGCACACGCAAAAAAAAAGACATATTCTTACCGGTTTACAGTAAAAATATGTCTTTTGGTTTACTCACTTATTGCAGCAGGCAATTATTTATACTTGCGCTTTCTAGCTGCTTCAGATTTCTTTTTACGTCTTACGCTTGGTTTTTCGTAATGCTCTCTTTTACGGATTTCCTGCTGGATTCCGGCTTTCGCGCAGTTTCTTTTAAATCTGCGTAAAGCACTATCTAAAGTTTCGTTTTCTTTAACGATTACATTTGACATAGCTCACACCTTACCTCCCTCCAGTTGCGTATTGTGCCTATACAACTGTCTGGGTATATTTTCATAGCACTATTAGAATTATAGCATATTTTTTTTATTCGTCAACTATTTTCAAGCGAAATTTTATATTTATAATCAGAATATGTGTAATTAAGGCCACTATTTTGAAGCATTGACGGAATCAGAGTGTCATATGCGGCATTAATTCTTGAAACTGCATGTCTGTCTAAAAGCCCTTCAAAGTGCTCCGGCGCCTCTTTCGCCTCACAGACAGGAATGACTGAAATCGCCTCGTCCGTCCAGTTTGAATAAACCGGCGTCACATGAATCTCCTTAATCCGCGCCTTCTTACCCTGCTTCACAAAAACAATATCAAACAGCGCGCCGATATCTCTGTTGCCGGTACCGCCCTTATATTGCTGGGATGACAAAAAATTACCCATCGAGTAAATAATCACGCCATTTCTTTGTGTGCCGTCATCTGCGCTCACCGGATAAACTTCCACCGGCTGGAGCGTATGCGGATGACTGCCAAAAACAACATCGGCACCGGCTTCTATAAGCTTTCGTGCAGCTGACTTCTGATTATCATCCGGTGTCTCGGCATAATTTTCTCCAAAATGCAGCATTACAACAACAGCCTCGGCGCCTTCGTCTTTCATTGCCTTTATATCGCTGCACATCGCCGCGATCTTTTCCTCCGAATAATCATCAATCGTTTGGACAAGCGCCGCGTTGCTCTCATCGACCGCAGGCATTTTTGCCGTATAGGCTGCCACACCGATATCAAGACCATTTTCTCTGACGATTGTATAGCCTTTATCCGACGCTGCTTTCTTTGTGCCGACAACACAAAGTCCTGCATTCACCGCTGTATCATATGTCCGTATGAGCCCTTCGGTGCCGCTGTCTAAGGCATGCTCATTGGCTGTGGACACAATGTCAAAACCAGCCGATGCAATCGCCTCTGCCGCTGAATCCGGCGTATTAAAGTTCATATCACTGACATTGGCGCCGTAGCCGTAAAAATCAGTATACTTACCCTTATCTTTGCCTGCAAAGGTCGTCTCAAGACTGCCAATGACTAAATCCGACGGCTCAAGATATTTTGAAATATACGAAAAGCTGTCTGAAAAATCAAAGGTTTCTGAAGTCTTATCATAGGCTCTGTTAAGCTGCCATTCAAAAAACATTAAATCCCCGGCACCGCTGACTGTGATCTCGCGCTCAAGCGCCGTATTCACATAGGATGAAATCAGCTTTTCGACAGATGTTACCTTAAAATCAAGCCGGACGCCGGCAATGCCAGGATGATCCACGTAATAATCTCTGGCATTGCCCGCATAGTGAACACAGGCGATAAAAACTGCGGCAAACATAAGCACTGACAGCAAAAGCGCTGCTGCCTTTTTTGTCACCTTCATGAAAATTTCCTCTCCGGTTATTAACCAAGCTGGCCTTCAAGCACTTTCTTAGCTTCCTCTAAGGCTGCATCAATGCCTGCCGGATTTTTACCGCCGGCCTGAGCCATATTCGGGCGTCCGCCGCCGCCGCCGCCCACAAGCTTTGCAATACCCTTAATAAGATTGCCTGCATGTGCGCCTGCTTTCATTGCCTCGTCGGTTGCCATTGCAAGAAGACTTACCTTTCCGTCATTTTCAGATGCAAGCACAATAACACCGTCGCCAAGCTTTGTTTTTAACTGGTCGCCGAGATTCATAAGATTTGTCATATCAACGCCCTGCATCTTTGTCGCAAGAAGCTTAACACCCTTCACATCGACAACGTTGGACATAACATCGCCCATAGCCTCTTTGGCCATTTTATTTTTAAGCTTTTCATTTTCTGACTGTAATTCTTTCATTTCTTCAAGAAGTGTCTCAATTTTCTTAACAAGCTGTGCAGGCTCTGTTTTTGCCGTCTTTGCAGCCTCATTAAGCTCGGCTTCCATATGATTATAGAAATCAAAAACGCCCTTTGATGTCAATGCCTCAATACGGCGGACACCCGCTGCCACGCCGGCTTCTGAAACAATTTTAAACACACTGATTTTACCTGTATTTGATACATGTGTACCACCGCAAAGCTCCTTGGAAAAATCACCCATTGAAACAACGCGGACATCATCGCCGTATTTTTCACCGAAAAGTGCCATCGCACCTGTCTTTTTAGCTTCCTCAATCGGCATGACCTTTGTAAGCACCGGAAGATTTTCTTCAATTTTGGCATTGACAATTGCTTCAACCTTTTCAATTTCTTCCTTTGTCATTGCTGCAAAATGCGTAAAGTCAAAACGAAGTCTGCTCTCGTCTACGAGAGAACCGGCCTGCTGGACATGACTTCCCAAAACTTCCTTTAAGGCCTTCTGAAGAAGATGTGTCGCACTATGGTTTTTCGCACTTGCACGTCTTCTGTCTGTATCAATCTTTAACTCGACAGATTCATCATTTTTAAATACACCTTTAATGACCGTACCTACATGACCGATCTTGCCGCCCTGAAGCTTGATGACATCTTTTACTTCAAAGATACTGTCATTGCCGTAAATAAAACCTCTGTCAGAAGCCTGACCGCCGCTTGTCGCATAAAACGGTGTCGCCTCAACAAAAATTGTGCCGTTCTGACCGTCACTTAATGCCGGGACAATCTCATCCTCTGTTGTCATCACTGTAATCTTTGATGTATAATTATCATTTTCATAACCGACAAATGTACTTGTCAGGGCAGGATCGATAGACTGATAAACTGTCACATCTGCGCCCATATAGTTTGTTGTCTTTCTTGCAGCTCTCGCCTTCTCACGCTGTGCATTCATTGCTGCCGTAAAGCCATCCTTGTCAATCTCGATACCGTCATCTTCTAAGATTTCTTCTGTCAAATCCATCGGAAAACCATAAGTATCATAAAGCTTAAAAGCATCCTCACCGGAAAGCTGCTTGCTGCCGGATGCCTTCAGCGCCTCCTTCATCTCTGAAAGAATAGAAAGTCCCTGGTCAATTGTCTTATCGAACTTATCCTCCTCCTGAGTGATCACTTTGAAAATATAATCCTTATGCTCCTCAAGCTCTGGATAACCGTCCTTTGATGTCTCAATCACTGTGCGGCTCAAATCTGAAAGGAAT
>USSL01000041.1 GCA_900557175.1 uncultured Eubacteriales bacterium | reverse complement strand
ATCGTCATGAAGACAAATGCAATTCTTCTCGCAGTCATTATCGGTATATCACAGGGCTCACAGCCAATTATCGGCTTTAACTACGGCGCAAAAAAATACGACCGCGTCCGCGGCATCTACAAGCTTGCCATTAGCTGCAATCTTGTGATTTCCGCCATCGGTTTTATTCTTTTTCAATTTTTCCCGAAACAGATTATTTCCCTGTTCGGAAACGGCGATGCCCTCTACTTTGAATTTGCAGTGAAATTCATGAGAATTTTCCTGTTTATGGTGATTGTCAACGGCTGCCAGCTGCTTTCATCAAACTTCTTTGCAGCCATCGGAAAACCGATCAAGGGCGTTCTTCTTTCCATGACAAGACAGGTGATCTTCCTCATACCGCTTATTCTTATCCTGCCGGTATTTTTCGGTATCGAAGGCATTATGTTTGCCGGACCGGTTGCCGACGCCGCCGCTTTCATCACAACGGCCATCGTCATCAAACGTGAATTTACACACATCAAAAAACTGGAAGCGGACATGCAGGGGATATAGGCTTAGAACAATCTAAAATCAAAAAGGCATAAGACAGGCACGTCGTCATGGCATGCCCTTTGTCTTATACCTTCTGCTGTCAATTATTTTTCCATTCTTCGACTGTTTTTATAATTGTTTCCATATCTGTAAGACCAAACATTGCAAGACTTCGAAGCGGCATGTCATTGACCATTGCAAGCATCATGCGGCCGACATCATCATTGTCGTCAAAACCTGCCGTATATGCCTGTGCGATTTTGCCAAAAAGTTCCCTGCCTTTTTCATCGGCAAGCACCGCGCCCAGTCTTGTGTTTACAGATTTCTCCAAAATATCTGTTTTTTCGGGAAGCTTTCCTTTAAAGAGCTTTGCAAACTGTTCATCCGTAATATGATAGCTGCCGTCTGCGATCACCTCATCTTTCAACAGGACTGACGGCGTCAGCTGTTTCTCCCCGTCAACATTCAGCTGTTTTTCCAGACGGATATCCCTGCTTGAAGCTCCGATATAAATCTCATAAACACCGTCCTCGACAGTCCACGCCTGACGATCGACATTGTAATAAGAAAAACTTCTCTCATCGAGCTCTATGTCAACTGTTTTTGTTTCTCCCGCCTTTAAATATACCTTGGCAAAACCCTTTAATTCTTTAGGTGCTCTTAAAATCGGGCTGTCCTTTTTGCCGACATACAGCTGGATAACCTCGCTTCCGTCACAGTTTCCGGTATTCTTTACAGTCACTGTGACAGAGCCTTCTCTCACAGCTTTATCCCATCGGATATCCATATGTTCATACTTGAAATCTGTATAGGACAGGCCAAAGCCAAACGGATAGGCAACTTCTTTATTTAAGGCGTCATAGTAGCGGTAACCGATCAAAATATTTTCACGGTATTCAATATCCGCATCATCATTTGCAAAATTTCCGAATGCCGGCGTATCAGAAAGTGACAGCGGAAATGTTTCTGCCAGTTTACCCGACGGATTCACGCGGCCTGTCAGCAAGTCTGCACAGGCGCCGCCAACGGCTTCTCCGCCGAGATACATAAGTAAAACAGCCTGTACTTTATCGTGCCACGGCATGATAACCGCGCTGCCGCACATTAGTACAACAATGACATTTTGATTAACCTCACACAGCACCTCAATAAGATGGTTATGGCTGTCCGGCATATTTAAGTGTGTTCTGTCAAAGCCTTCACTTTCATATGAATCCGGCAGGCCTGCAAAAACAATGACACCATCTTTTCCGGCTGCAAGCTGCTTTGCTTCCTCCACAAGCTTTTCATCGGCAACATCACTTTCTCTGTGATATCCCTGTGCATAGGCTATATCAATGCCAAGCGCCCGGAGTTCATCAAGCGGACTGTCAATCTTATGCGGATTGATTTTAGAGCTTCCCGCGCCCTGATATCTCGGCTGCAGTGCAAAATCTCCGACAACCGCATAAGACTTATGACTGTCAAGCGGAAGCGCATGCTCATTTTTAAGAAGTACTGCACTGTCTGCCGCCATTTCCCGTGCAATACGGTGATGTTTTGAAATATCATAAGGCTTTGCCTCTGCCTTCGCCGCCTTTTCATACAATCCCAAAAGTCTCTCAACGGCCTCATCAAGCACTGTCTCATCAAGTTCTCCGTTTCTGACGGCCTCGACGATCCGTTTATCATTGTAACCGTCCGGCCCCGGCATTTCAAGTTCAAGACCGGCTTTGAGAGCACGCACTCTGTCATTCATTGCGCCCCAGTCTGTCATGACAATGCCGTCATGTCTCCACTCTTTTCTGAGGACTTCATCAAGCAGCCACGGATTCTCGCATGAATAAACACCGTTAATCTTATTATATGAACACATAAGCGTCCACGGTTTTGCTTTTTTCACTGTCCGCTCAAAAGCTGCAAGGTAAATTTCCCTGAGTGTCCGCTCATCAATAACCGAGTTTGATGTCAGACGCGCCTTTTCTTGATTATTTGCCGCAAAATGCTTTAAAGATGTGCCGACATTTTTACTCTGAACGCCATTCACCCACGCTGCCGACATTTCACCGGCAAGATACGGATCCTCGCTGAAATATTCAAAATTTCTTCCGCACAGCGGGGAACGCTTCATATTCGTTCCCGGTCCTAAAACAACGGCAACTTTTTCCCAAAGTGCTTCCTCGCCAATCGCCCCACCGGCCTCACAAAGCTTATCTGTATTCCAGCTGCTTGCCGACGCAGAAGCTGTCGGAAAACATGTCGCCGGTACACTCTGATTAATTCCGAGGTGGTCACTCTCGCCGGCCTGCTTTCTTAAGCCGTGAGGGCCGTCCGTTACCATCATCGTGAAAATTCCAAGACGATTTAACCCTTTCATATACCAGAAATTTAAACCGCTGCAAAGAGAAGCTTTTTCTTCAAGCGTCATTTCCGAAATTTTTTCACGAATACTCATTGTCAATTCCTCCATCTCTATTTTATCAGTTGTTTTCCGCCTGTTTCGCACGCGCGTCTAAATCCGCACGGATCTGTGCATACTTTTTATCGTTAATCTCGTAAAAGATCATTGATATGAGTGATGCCACATAACCTAAGATCGGGATTCCAAAACGCAAAAATACGATCATATCGAGGACTGTGCCCGTCTGCTCCTGATTCGGAATAAAATTAACCATTCCGAGGAAAAAGCTTGCGATAAAACCGCCGACTGCCATACCGAGTTTATTAATAAATGTCAGTGATGAAGACATCAGACCGTCGGCTCTCTGTCCGAATTTCCATTCGGCAAAATCCGAACATTCCGGCAGCATTGCCCAGCCTAAAAAGCTTGGGAACTTTGATACGAGGCCGAATACGCCGAATGCCGCCATCATTATTGTCATTTCTGCCGTCGGATTGATCCATAAAACTAAAAGCGGGATTATTGAAGCCGCACTGCCGAGCCAGTATAAAAGCTTCTTTCCTAAAAGTTTTGTCAGAACAGGCAGAAGCGGAATAGCGACAATACCTGTCCAAAGCATCACTGACGCTGTTGTTGCCACAAGATCTTCACGGTGAAGCACATATTTAAAATAGTAAACATTGACGGCACTGCATGTCGCATTTGCAAGCACATCTGTACCAAAAGCAATCATCAGCATCATCATCGGTTTGTTTTTAACTAAAAGCTTCAGATCTTTAAAGAAATTAACTTTTTCTTTTTTCCCGACTGCCGGATTATTCTTGCACACATCGTATTTTTTGCCGCCCCATGCGCAGATCCAAAATGAAATTGTTGTTGCTATACCAATAAGCGCGCCGTAGATTGCCCAGCCCTTGGCACCGCCGCCGAATACTTCAACGAGCGGCAGAGCCCATATTGTAATAATAAACTGTGCAACAACACTCATCCCCTGTTTCCATGTGACAATAACTGTTCTCTGCTGCGGATCCTCACTCATGACCGGTGTCAGTGAATGATATGGGATATTAACGACCGTTGATGCAAGTGAATATAAAATATAAACAACATAAGCATAGACAACTTTCATTGACGGTGAGAGATCCGGCGCTGTAAATAACAGGAAAATAAACAGGCCGAGCACCGGCGCCCCAAATATAATCCACGGACGGTACTTGCCGAATTTACTAATTGTGTGGTCACCGATCATACCCATCAGCGGATCTGTAAATGCGTCAATTAAACGGGCAACCATCATTAATGTTGCAACTGCCATCGAACTGATGCCGAAAATATCTGTATAAAAGAATGTCAGATACGACATTACAAGTAAAAATGCAAGGTTTGAACCAACCCCTCCAAAAGAATATTTCACAATATCTCCAAACGACGCTTTGGCATATTTTGTCTTCTCCATTTTGTTTTCCTCCTCAACTTACACTATAATCCCATGCGCTCAAAGAGCTCTGCAGGCGCATCATTTTCTTCCATGCACTGCCTGATCGCTGCTCTCATTCGCACTTCTGTCGCTTCATCATGAATCTGTGTGTCCTGCCCATTTTCAAGATCAAAGAGCATTGTTCCGAAAGATGTCGTATCGCCCATCTTGTCTGCCTTTTTAATTTTCATGACCTTACAGCCTTTTGTAAATGAAAACGGCCCTGCCAGCTCCATATTTTCAAACTCGGACGGCTGAAACATCTGGCGCATATGTGTCGGCATTAATGTATACTCATAAACCGGCATATCCGGATTTTGTGCCGCATACATATAAACATAGCGTCCGTCCGTAATATCAATCTGACTTCCGTGATAACCAAACACTGCGTAATCCCTGATTTTTTTATCCTCGTCCATCACCGGACCGAGCGGTTTTCCGAGCATATCTTTCGGAATTTCCACACCGAAATACTCCAAAAGTGTCGGCGCGATATCCATCATCTGAACAAGGGCGCGGCGGCGTATACCGCAGCAGTCTTTCCTTCTCGGATCATAAATATAAAGCGGGATATGTGCGATTTCATTGTAGATCGGCATTGATGTCTTTCCCCACCAGCCATGCTCTCCGAGTAAAAAGCCATGATCTGTATTGACAATAAGCATCGTATCTTCCCATAAGTTATACTTATCCATCATGTCGAGCACCTTGCCGAGATAGCGGTCACACTTGCTTAAAAGTGCGGCATATTCATAGCGGACATGCTCTACTGTATTTTCATCTTCCGCAACAGGCGCATACGGCGGCCAGTCTGCCTCCGCCTCACTGTCACCAACAAACGTATGCGGATACAGCGCCTTGTCATCTTTCAGCGTATAAAACGGTTCATGGGGATCAAACGTCTCTATCTGCAAAAACCAGTTGTCTTCACCGTGATTTTTCTCGATAAATTCAAGTCCCTCCATGAATGTAACAGCCTGTGACGTTTTCTCCTCCGTATTCATATAATTTCTGTTCATCAGATCATGCGCCATCATTCGCGTATACGGCGGATATGAAAGCATCATTTCTTTATTTTTGAAAACCGTTTTCTTATCATATTTACAGGACAAATCCGCTTTCCACAAATCGCCCTCCTGTCCTCTTGATATTTCCCATGAGGAATACCGGTTATGATAAGTACAGCCGCCGTCCTCCCAATAATGCTGATGGTCGCTGACAAGATGTGTGTAAATACCCGCTTCTTTTAAAAGCTGCGGCATTGAATCATCGAAAGGTTCCATCGGACCCCAGCTTCTGTGGAAAAAGTTCGGCCGCCCCGTGTGCAGTTCTCGTCTTGCAGGCATACACGGCATACTTCCGACAAAACAGTTGTCAAACTGAACACTGCGCTCGGCCAGACGTTTAAAGTTTGGCGTCTTCGTCCAGTCACAGCCGTATGTTTCCAGCATATGACGATTTAACGAGTCATACATAACCATAATAGCTTTCATGCTTTTTCATCTCCCTTTTATTTTTATATATACATACTTTTGACTCTCATCTTCGGTATGTTATATTTTCATCTTGAAAGCGCTTTCAGATTTTCGTAACATATAAGACATCTCTTACAGATGTCTTATAGAATCTCTCCGGCAAAAAACCGACTCATATTCCATCGAAGCAGAAGCCATTGTCGGCATTTTTATATTCTCCAGCAAAAGCTTTGCCGCTCCCCGTCCCATCTGCCTTGCAGGCACATGAAACGCAGAAATTTTAGGGTATAAAAGGCTTCCCTGATTCTCCTTATGCTCTACAGAAATAATAGAAAGCTGATCCGGAATTTTAATATCCATCTTGGCACAGCAGTTTAAAAACACCTGTGTGTGCTCCATACCGATCGTACAGACCGCTGTCACCCCTTTTTCCATATAATACTTTCTGATATCCCTGCCGGCAAAAGCCTCATCATAAATATTGTTTGCAGTAAGAAGTCTCGGATACAGGCTCAGCTGCGGATACAACTTACGGTATTTATTCAAAATACCTTCGATGTACTGCTGGTGTACGTCCTGATAATATAAAAGAATACCGGTATGTCCGTTTTCCCTTAAAATATCAAGCATCCGCATCGTATAGCGCTCAAACTGGGCATAGACATTGACACCCTTCTTGTGCACTTTCTTTCCGATGTAAACCATCGGATAGCCTTCCTCCAAAATTTCATTGAAAGCATCTTCATCTGCCCTGCGGCCTTTAAGATTGCCAAGACTGCTCATAATCAGACCGTCTATACGTTTTTGCTTCATATATTCCAAATACTTCGGTACCGCACTCTCCGGACGCTGCCGGTTCTCGCATATTAAAACCATGGAATAATCATTCTCATTCAGCGTTTCCTCAATTCCCTTAAACAGTTCAAGATTATAATCACCGTCAAACACTGACATGCGCTGGCCATATACCGGAATATAAACACCAATCATGTTCGTTGTCTGTGTGACAAGACCTCTCGCAAACTGGTTCGGCTCGTACTGATAATACTCAACTGCTTCCATCACAGCTTTTCGCTTCTTGTCGCTGACACCGGCACTGTTATTTAATATTCTTGATACTGTAGATATCGAAACGCCTGCTCTTTTTGCCACATCGTATATTGATGCTGCCATTCTTATCTCCTTTTTGAAAGCGTTTTCATTTATATTTCACATTATACGCCACTTTTTTAATTTTACAAGTCGGTATATTTACCAAAATTGCCTTTCTATTTTTGTATATAATGACGGTTTCACCCCTTTTATTGAAAAACCGCCGCCTCTATGTTAAAATAGCGTCAACATAAAAAGTATAATAAAGAGGATTTTGAAATATGAAAAAAGGTGAATTTTTTGAAGGTATTATAGAAACTGTTGATTTTCCGAACAAAGGCCGCGTTTACATCGACAATCAGATGATTACTGTAAAAAACGGCATTCCGAAACAAAAAATCAAAGGTCTTATCAACAAGAAAAAAGGCAGCCGTCTTGAAGCACGTCTTATGGAGATTATCGAAAAATCTCCTTTAGAAACAGAAGCGCCGGTATGCAAAAATTTTCCGGCCTGCGGCGGCTGTATGTACCAGACAATGAATTACAGCGACCAGCTTGAAATGAAAAAGACTCAGGTAAAGGCTCTGTTAGATGCGGCAATCGCAGGCGGCGGTCAGGTTGACGGCAGCGGTCAGCCCGATTACGTATTTGAGGGCATCTTAGGAAGCCCGCTGCAATTTGGCTACAGAAATAAAATGGAATTTTCTTTCGGCGACGAATATAAGGACGGTCCGCTTTCTTTAGGTTTACATAAAAAAGGAAGTACTTATGACATTCTCACAACCGACGACTGCAAAATCGTCCACGACGACTTTACGAAAATTCTTATTACCGTCCTTAACTATTTTAAGGAAAATCCGGCGTCATTTTATAAAAAAATGCAGCATACAGGCTGGCTCCGTCATCTGCTTGTCCGCCGCGCCCAGACGTCCGGCGAAATTTTAGTCAACCTTGTGACGACAAGTCAGGAAAGCCACGATTTGGCACCGTTAGTCAGCCGTATTCTTGCCCTTCCTCTGGACGGCAAAATCACCGGCATTCTGCACATTATCAACGACAGCCTTGCAGACGTCGTACAGAGCGATGAAACGAAAATTCTTTGGGGCAGAGATTATTTTTACGAAACAATCCTCGGCCTCAAATTTAAGATCACGCCGTTTTCATTTTTCCAGACAAACTCTCTCGGCGCCGAAGTGCTCTACAGCAAGGCAAGAGATTATGTCGGCGACACAAAAGATCAGGTTATTTTCGATTTATACAGCGGCACCGGAACAATCGCCCAGATTCTTGCACCGGTAGCCAAAAAGGTGATCGGCGTCGAAATCATTGCCGAAGCCGTCACAGCCGCCAAAGAAAATGCCGGCTTAAACGGCCTTTCCAACTGTGAGTTTATTGCCGGCGATGTTTTAAAAATGCTCGATACAATTAAAGAGCGGCCGGACTTCATCGTCCTCGATCCGCCGCGCGACGGTATCCACCCGAAAGCGCTGGACAAAATCATTGACTACGGCGTTGACCGTATGGTCTACATCTCATGCAAACCGACAAGCCTTGCAAGAGATCTTGAAAAACTGCTTGAGTGCGGCTACAAAGTCGAAAAGGCCTGCTGCGTCGATATGTTCCCGAATACAGTGCATGTGGAGACGGTTATTAAGCTGGTTAGAAAAAAACCTGATGCATATATCGACGTTACAGTTGATATGGACGAGCTGGATCTGACTGCTTCGGAGGCGAAAGCAACTTATTAAGAAATTAAAGATTACATTAAGGGAAAGTATGATGTGAAAGTATCTTCGTTGTATATTGCACAGGTAAAAGAAAAATACGGGATTATAGAAAGAGAAAACTACAATAAGGCAAAGACAGAGGATGCAAGGCATCCGAAGTGTCCGCCGGAAAAGGAATATCTGATTGAGGAAGCATTGCGGCATTTTAAGATGATATTATGATAGGGTAAGAAATGGAGGAATTTTAGATGGCGGCAAGAGGAAAGAATATCCAACTTTTTTTAATGGATGGCGACGCAGGCGGAAGGATTAAATGCACACTTGCAAATTGGACAGGAGTTGCATTTAGAATTCCAAGAACAGAGCTTGAAAAATGCAAAAATCGTGAAGATTTGAAACAAAGTGGTGTATATTTTTTATTTGGTACATCAGATGAAACAGGTAAAAGCGTAGTCTACATAGGACAGGCAGGGGCAAGAAAAAATGGAGAAGGCATTCTAAATCGTCTTCAGGAACATAAGCGAAATCCTGAAAAGGACTATTGGACAGAGGCGATTGCTTTTACTACTTCTAATAACTCATTGGGCGCAACCGAAATCAGCTATCTTGAAAATCGTTTCTGTAATATGGCACAGAAGGCAAAACGCTATGATGTAAAAAATGGAAACGATCCTACTTCTGGAAATATTACCGAGGAAAAAGAAAGTGAGATGGAGGAATTTATAGACTACGCAAAAGTTATTATGGGAACTCTTGGTCATAAGGTGTTTGAACCGGTAAATAATTCGGTTATGAATATGCCGGAGACTTCAGGTGACGAAACAGAACAGAAAGCAGTAACGCTCCATCTTGAAAGAACGATTAAGAATGTTGGAAAAATTGTCGCCGATGGTGTACAGACGATGGAAGGGTTTGTCGTGTTACAAGGCAGCCATATTTCGACGGTAGATGATGATACCATTCCTGTATCCATAAAAGAACGCAGGAAGAAAGCGCAGGTTGATGAAAAATATATCCTTCAGGAAGATATGCTTTTTAATAGCCCTTCCTATGCCGCCATGTTTGTGATAGGTAAAAGCGCGAATGGTTTGACAAGTTGGAAAACAGAAGACGGAAAGACTTTAAAATCACTGGAAGCAACACAGGATGCAACATAAGTAGAAACAGTATATTGACGAAATTTGAAAATAAAATATAACAGCGCTTAATAGAATGGAAGTGAGTAAATGGATAATTATGGAGAAATTGTTATATACCAAACAGACGATGGACTTACCAAAATAAATGTCAATATGAAAGATGAAACTGTTTGGCTGTCACTTGAACAGATGGCTGAACTATTTCAGCGAGATAAATCTACAATTTCAAAGAGCGAAAATCACTGCAGAGTGAAAAGGAACTCGAACTCATGAAGAGAACACATGGTCAAGCTACAAAGAGCGCAAGGGGAATGCCTTGGCACTAGGAGCCGAAGAAGGACGCGACTAACTGCGAAAAGCCACGGGGAGCCGTAAGTAGGCGTTAAATCCGTGGGTGTCCGAATGGAGCAATCCGGCTGGAGTCATGTCCAGTCAACGTATGCTGAATTCATAGGCATACGTGGGGAACCGCCTGAACTGAAACATCTAAGTAGGGCGAGGAAGAGAAATCAACC
>USSL01000040.1 GCA_900557175.1 uncultured Eubacteriales bacterium | reverse complement strand
CCTGTACGGGGCAGATTCACACGGCCAAACATAAGACTTTTTAAAATCTCCCCCTCCACCAGATCTCTGTCTGCCATTGAATCCATATAAACCATATCAATCTCATAGCTGCCCTCACCGATGAACAGCCGGCGGTGCACAACATCCGAGCAGCGCTCAAACCGCTTCTTAATATAGGCGGCATCTTTATCAAGCTGTCCTGAAATATATGCCTTTTCCATCACTGCCTCCTTAAATTAAAAAAGGATGCGCATACGGCATCCTCTTTTCATATCTATATTTTATTTTGGCATATATATGTCTGCTTTATTCCTGAATATTTTTAATCACTGTCAGTTCCTGATGATAAATATGCTCGACAATCAACTTGCGCGCCAGCGCTTTATCTCTGTCTGCAATGGCTGCCACAATCTCCTCGTGCTCCTTATAGAGCCTGTCGTGGGTTGTATAATCCTTAAGATATTCAAGACGGTATCTGTACATCTGCTCCCGCAAATTATTGACAATCTGAATCAGACGCGCATTGTCCGTCGCCGCAAAAATAATATCATGAAAGGCAACATCACTTTCCGCAATTTTTGTCACATCACCGCCGTTTATAGCTGCCTTAAAGTTTTTAAGTGCCTCCTTAAGCGCCTCTACAGACGCATCGCTGATGCGCTCACAGGCAAGGCTTATCGCCAGTTCTTCAAGCGAAGTACGCACTTCAAGCACATCCTTTAAATCCTTTTCCGTAATCCGGGCCACCTCCGCGCCCCGGCGCGGAATCATAATCACAAGTCCCTCAAGTTCAAGCTTTCTTATCGCTTCCCGTATCGGCGTGCGGCTGACGCCAAGCTGATTGGCAAGCTGAATTTCCATAAGGCGCTCACCCGGTGCCAGATTGCCCTTTAAAATCGCCTCGCGCAGTGTTTTAAAGACAACATCGCGCAGCGGCAGATATTCATTGACATTCATCTTCAAATCACTCATCATACGTATAATCTCCCATTCTTCTTAATTAACCGGGCGCGTTAAAAACACCTGTCTTGCCAGCGTACCGCCCTTCATCGCTGTATAAGCCGCCCTGGCCGCTGTCTCATCATCAAAAAGGCCGAAAACCGTCGGACCGCTGCCGCTCATTAAGGCACCGATTGCACCCAGACGGCACATCTCCTCTTTAATTGTATAAATCACCGGATAATCAGCAGCTGTCACCGCCTCAAGCGTATTGCCGAGACACTTTGCAATTCCGTACAAATCGCTGTCATTCACCGCTGATACAATACCGTCAATATCCGGATGCCATGTAAGCGCCTCTGCATTTAATTTGCCGAAAACAGCCTTTGTAGACACATTCACCGGAGGCTTCGCAATAAGAATATAACAGTCCGGCATCGGCTTTAATGTCGTCAGCACCTCACCGATCCCTTCCGAGAGCGCTGTTGTCCGGAGCAGACAGTACGGCACATCCGCCCCAAGCTTAACGCCCCGCTCCATCAGCTGACGTCTTGTAAGACCAAGTTCAAAAATACGGTTCATGCCATAAAGCACAGCCGCCGCATCCGAGCTTCCGCCGGCCATCCCGGCTGCCACCGGAATATGCTTTTCAAGGGCGATATGCACACCTTGCTCAATATCAAACTCATCCATAAGAAGCTTCGCTGCCTTATAGACAATATTATTCTCATTGACAGGGAGGAAGGAAAGATTTGTCTCTACCGTAATACCCGCCCGTGTCTTATCAAGCTTCACCTTATCATAGAGATTCACCATCTGCATCACCATGCGAAGCTCGTGATAGCCATCCTCTCTTTTCCGGACAACATCAAGTCCGAGATTAATCTTCGCCATTGCTTTAAGCCAAATACTGTTCATTGATATCCCCTCTGCTTTCGTAAAATCACAATCCTCCCATTTCAGGAAAATTGCACTTTTCATGTATTGTGTATACATTATACTATAAGACGGCTCTCTTTGACAATGACAAGTTTTTGTTTCGGCTTCAAATCTTCACTCTCAAGCCCATTGTCCGCCATAATTTTTGCTTTTGTCGTATAAAACTGCTTTGCAAGTGCCCACAGTGTGTCGCCCTCACGGACAACATAGCCTGCGATGGCCGGCATTTTTTCAAGCTTTTCATCATCCATCTGCGACACCTTCACATCGGCAATCGTATGCAGCACCTTCGGTTCAAATACAATTGTATCAAGAGTAAGCTGCGCCTTCACATCAATCGTTTCACTATCCGTCATCGCCGAAGTCACCGACAGCGGCGCCGGAATAATTTCAAAGGTACATCCGTCATGAATCCCCTCGACTTCAATCACATGAGAAAACGGAAGCATCCCCTTTAATACACTAAGCGGCCGCCTGTCATCCGCCGCAATATAAAGCATCTGAACATAAATAACACCCTCGACGCGGATACCCGACTTTGTGATTTGTGTACTGTCCATTTTCACATTGGCATCTGTCTGACAAATCTGCAAAATTTTTGCCTGATGATTTTCTATTTTAATCTGCTGCACCAATCTTAATGCCGACTGGTTTTTCATAAGAATATTGTCAAAAACAACATCCTTCATCACCGGCTCAATGCATTTTGCATTAGAATAAACATCACAAAGCACTGTCATCTGCTTTTCCTCATAAACCGACATGTAAACTTCCATCACAAGCTCAGCCTCAAGCTTTCTCGGCTCTCCGTCCTCATTTTCCCGAACTGTAAGCTCATGCTGAATAAGCCGTACTTCCACATGACCGATCATTTCCTCCGTGGCATCGGCACAGTCGACACTCTCATTAAAATCCAGCGGATAGTTAAAATATTGCAGCGGATTTTTTTCCTCCGGTGACGCATACATGACAAAAATATCAAAGCTGCCCCGGACGTTTACCCGGTTATCAAGCACACGCACATCAAGACTGCCTGTCGTTACTCTGTCCCATATGACCTCCAGCACATTCGGCTTTGCAGACGGCACCAAAAGCTCCTTCTTTACTCTTATAATATCCCTTTTCTGGCTATGTATGCGGCTGACCTCCACCGCTTCGGGCCGCGTATAAATACTGTCGTCCCCTGCGATATCCACAGCCATTTCCTCCTCCGTCATTTTAAAAGCCGACGCTGTCAGACTTATAATCGAGCGGACACTGATTTTACGGCTGTTAATCATCCGCGCCCGCAAATCTTCCATATCCCAGTTCACCTTCACATCTGCCTCCGGCGTCAGCCCCTCCGCTGTCAATATTTCCTCAAACGGCAGACTTCCCGTCAGCTTATTCATTGGCCGCTCTGCCGAAGCGCCGATATAAAGAACATAAAACTCCAGCCGTCCTTTCACTGATATGCGCCCCTGAACAGCTCTTGCCTCCGTAATTTTAAGTGAGCCCATTGTTTCAATAATTTCATCAATATCCATCCGGACATCAGGCACATTAAAATCATCCTCCAGTGTCATCTGACTGACTGCACGTCCAAGAAGCTGTTTTGTTCTTATTCTATCTTTTACAATATCCATACGATACCTCCCGCACATTTTTACTCATATTAAAGCCTATGCGCCTGATGAAGCGCTTATGTTTCAAAAATCACCTTTTCTCCGGTATATTTCATTTTCAAAACAATGTACGGACAGGTCACTGCCGCCTTTTCATGACTGCTTTTTTCCGGCCCCGAAATTGACGTTTTCACAAAAATCCCCCTGTCTGTCTCACAGACCTCCTGTATCAAAATCTCATAGCCTGCCGTCGGCTTTTGTCCATATCCGACAGCCACATAATAATCTGCCTCATCTCTGTAAGTCACCCGGAACGGCCTCTCCTTCCGCTCCTCAATCACTGATAAAAGTCCCAAAGGCACATCTGCCGTTTCAACAAGCACATATTCTATATCCCTGACCTTTTTCAATGCTTCCGTATTTTTCTCACAGCCCGTCAAAAAAAGCGGCGGGAAAATCACCGCCGCCCATAAAAGGCTCATTATCCAAAGCTTATATTTTTTCAATACACTCACCGCCTCTGCCGCACATGCGGCTCGTCTTTATATATGTATATGCCGGAGCATCACAAATATATGCTGTATATGCCGTAACATCACAAATATATGAGGCGATGCGCTTCAATTTTCACTGCTGGAGAACAATATTTTTCTGCACCGGAAAGGCCGTCATGAACAGCTTGATCGGCAGCTTATCCATGTGATTCCAATAATAAGGCGTCAGCTGAGATTTTATAAAATTGTAAGCAAGACGTACATGATACTCCTGCCCATCTTCTAAAATAATGCCGGCGCTGCCATTCATCTGAGGATTTTCCAAATTAAAAAACTCTGTATTCTGTCCGGCATAATAATCCACACCGCAAAGCCATAAATCACCGAGCCACAATCCTTCTTTCTCTTGATTTTCCGAGACCATATGCTGCCCATCGTCATCATAACGCACGGTGATATCAACAAGGCACACTCTTTCCCACGCCGTTGGAAAATCACTGACTTTTTTCCCATAGCGCTTTACATATTCCTCTGTATCTACGATTTCATAATCATTGACCCGGATACTGTAGCCGTCATAATACGAACCGGAACTATAATTGTCATCAAAAGCTGCAAACTCACCTATCGAATAGTCCTGCGCAGGTACTTCATCTAAATCGTGATAATACTTATTAAAACGAAGCACATAAATCCCCCATGTCACAAAGAGCACAGCCGCAAAAAGACTGATCACCACCCATTTTTTCTTAGCTGACCGCATCTTCTTCACCTGCCTGTCTGATTTTTCCGTTCTCAATATCGAAAACGACATCGGCTGCATCGTTTAAAAAATCCTGCTCATGAGATGCAATCACAATAATTCTCTGTTCGTCCTTCATTTTCTTAATAAGCTCCGACACCATACGCACCCCCTCCTTATCAAGGGCATTCGTCGGTTCATCCAAAATAAGAAGCTTCGGACTTTCCATTATCGCCGCCGCAATGCAAGCCGCTGCTTCATGCCAAGCGAAAACTTTTTATACTTCGTGTTCATACTTTCTTTCAGACCGACATCATCAAGACAGGCTTTAATCTGTGCATCATCCACAACATGATTCAGCGACGCTATCATTTTCAAATTTTTAAAAGCACTGAAATTTTCAAGAAACGCCGGATTTTCAATAAGCATTCCAACTGAAGGCGGGTAATCCATGTCCTTCCCAAGCACCCTGCCGTCAATAGATACATTTCCCTGTGTCGGATGAATCAGACCGCATAAAAGCCTTAAAAGCATCGTTTTTCCTGAACCATTATACCCTTTCAGGCCGTAAATATAACCACTTTTAAACGTTTGGTTCAAATTATCAAGCACAAGATTATTTTTTATTTTTTTAGACACATGATCAAGTACAATCTCCATTACGTCTCCTCCTTTTTAAGTCCCGACATATCCTTTTTTCTGATCCATATAAATCCGGCAAAAAAGGCAGTAAGATAAAAAATGGCGCACCATAAAACTGCCGTATGCGGCGCAATACCGCCACTGTCAATCATTGCCGACCGGATCGCCATTCCGTGATTTCCCAAAAGCCACGGCTGTCTGAAAAAAGCTGACAGCACTAAAAGGCTCACTGTTACCAAATAAGCGGCAATCGGATGAAACCACACAGCTATAAAAAGCTGTATCATACTCATGGCACAAATCGCCGACAAAGGTAATATAATAAGTAAAAGTACATTTTCCGATACAGACAGCATCTGAAAATTACTTAAATCCACCGCGCCAAACAGCGTTTTATAAAAGCCTGCATTTCCGTCCATTGTCAGGCTTATACTATGAGCCGCACAAAACAATATCGCCGTACAAAGATAAATTCCGAAAGACAGAAGATTCACCGCCAAAGTATAAATAGACTTACTAAGCCACCATGACCGCCGCCCTGTACGTACAATATATTGACTGCCCCACAGTTCCATGCTATGTACCGGATGATCCAGCGGTATTAAAAGCTGAAGCATCATAAAAAGCAGCCATGTCACCGGCATCACAAAACTCTCCATACCGGCATTTCCCGATGCCGGAGCAATACCCTGACACACAAAAGCAAGACTGTCTGTAAGCGTCAGCCGGGCATCGCCCGATATTGCCATATAAGCATCCATCGTGCTCTGAAAATTTCCAAAAACCATTAACAATACAACGATAAAAATCAGATATCTCAGCTTCAGCCATGTCCCCTGAAAAATATCCAGTACTGCCAGCTTAAATACCTTCACGCTTCATCCCCCGTTTCCAGTAAACTGCCGATATAATCACGGTAAAGCCGAGCAGATAAATGCCTACAATCCATTCCGGATTCGGATTAAAAGTAATACTCTGCATCAGACTAAACGGTGAAAGTTCCAGTGACTTAAAATCAAACAGCCGCCGGATTCTCGTCGTAAGCACCTCCAGCACAATCATCGTCATCTCAGGCGCAATGATAATCATAATACTGTTTTTTAAAAAACTGCTATACATCAGCGCCATCAGCGCGCATACGCCGCCCCACGCCATACCAAGCAAAAGCTGCAAAATCATATAAACTGCCGGCTGTGTATAAAATAATTCCGAGAAAAAGCTGCCCTGCCAAACACCAACCATCGAAACGACATGAACGCTTCCCAAAGGGCACACCATCGCATTAAGCATCAAATTTAAAAGCATCGGCACACCAATAACGGCCGCTCCCGATACAAAGGTCACAATAAGCTTTGCCGCTGTATATTTTTTCTTTCCGCAGCGGCTGATTAGCTGAAAAGCATAGCCGCTTTTATATTCTCTGAAACTTGAAGTGCCATAGGGCATCGCCGCCAAAAGCGGCAGAAGCATAAAAAACAGCCGTCCAAGCACCGTATAGTTGTCCGAGCCAATCCACCGGATTAAAAGTGATATACCTGACAAGCCTCTTGGGTGAACATCATCATGGCTATATTTAAGCACATGATTTACCCATGTCATATTATTAAATACCTGTAATCCGCCGATGACAATTCCGACAGTAAGCGCCATCCAAAACAGCCTTGAAGCCTTCAGCTTTTGAAATTCTATTTTTAACGCCTTCTTCACGCTACGATTCCCTCCATTCAACCTTATAAACGGTGTCCTCCTTTACTGCTGAACCTCCCAGACACACCTTCTCTATATCAAAAGGCACAAGCTGCCCTGAATCTTCCTCCAAATAACTGTCCCCGACAATAAAGCCGACTTCATAAGTCAGACTTTCCCCCGGCTTTAATTCATATGTATCCCAAAGATGCTCATTATCCTGTTTCAGACTGTAATAATCTATATTTTTATACTGAAAATTAGCGCTCTTTGAGTTTTCATCCATATAATTTAAAAAAAGTCCCCCTGCGCTAAATACATACGGATTTTTGTAATAATCTTTTTGTTTGCTTACAGCATTGATATTTGTTACCCTGATTTTACAGACAAGCATTTTGCAGCCGTCGATAAATTCAGTCTTATTTGCATCTTTAAAATAAGCCGGATAGCTGACAGCATCTGTTCCTGTTTTTTCCATATAAACATAGGAGTATTCATCAATCTTACCGGTATCTATACCGTCTGCCCCCGGTTGACTTGTCACCCATGCATCGATAAGCTCGTATGTCATCTCACCGCCTGTCTCGAAATCTGCAAGCCCTTCTAAACAAACTGCCTCATTGTCCTTTTGGTTCATCTGTGCTTCCTGCATATCCTTCTGAGAAATATCAATCATATTCCCTTCCTTAGCACAGCCCGAAAGAAGCAGCACTGCACATATTGAGCAAACTAAAAATCTTCTTTTCATACATACATTCCCCCTTACAATCTAAGATTGCCTGCCGGCTTAATATCCGGCAGGCATAAATCATTGCTAATTCCATGCATGTGTATATGTCCTTGTACTATCAGGACTCCATTTACCTTTGACTGTTTCTCGCTGAATCGCATTTTTACTTTGAAAAGCTACTGCGGCAGTCCGATGCCCTTTTTCATAAATTTGGCTATGTACAGAATACTGAATACCAGAACGACAAATTACATGATCAGTTAAACTCCCCGTTGTTCCATTTTCTGTCAAGTTAGTTCCTTTATCGTTGGCCATTCCCAATGCCCGTACATTAACTGAACTGTTATCTTGCAGGTATGTCACATAAACATATACTGCTGTCTTATCCAATTTATCTCTTTTTGGTGTCCTTGTATCATAATTAAATGCACTGACACTAAAATCATAGTTTGTATCACCTGTGTTCCCTGCAAATGCCACTGTAGAACCTGACAACATCATTACCGCAGCTGCGGATAATGCGAATATTTTTCTTTTTAACATATGTATCTCCTCCTGAAATTTTATTATTTTCTAAATGTTACCGTCCCACACTGCCCTCCTTTTTATGAATTGTATATTTTATTTGCAAATAAAAATCTTATTTCAAGACATCTCAAGTCTACCATATACTTCACAAAAAGGATATTCGCATTATACCCAATAAAAATTTTGTATCTTCTGTTATTTTTAAATCTGTAATTTCTGTAATAGCTCTGTACATCGACCGTTTTCAGGCTTTAAAAAGACATTCTGTATAATTTCAATTCTATAATTTTGTTATACTTTTTATCTGTAAAACTGCGGCATCTGCTGTACATATGTTACCGCACATTTACCTGTCCGTCTGTAATTTTTATGTAGCCTATTGCCGAATTTTGAATTGTCGGATAGTATATGCCATCTTTAGGCGCTTCCAGTCGAAATGTAAAATTTATATCTTTCTTACTATCAACCTCATAATATTTACCATCTGCCACATATCCAAATATCATAGCTTCTCCAGTTCCATCACCATAGTTATATGTACCATCAATATTATATTTTACTTCTAGCGTCTCTCCTTTTTTCAAGAACCATCCATCCGTTTTTGAAGTTTTAAAAATTATCATTGCACTCTGTCCCATCACCATTTCAGGAATACTTTCTTTAATTTCAACATCCACAATAGATGAATAATAATCTATATCACCAAAACTATTTTCATTAACAATTTGGCTATCAATAATTCTTTCCGGAACATCCAATTTTGATGCATCATCTGCCGGAATTCCTACTATTTTTTCCGTTTCTGCATACTCCTCCATCCTTTTATCATCAACAAACACGCCAAACAGATGCTGATTGCTTGCCGCATACATTACCATCGGCACTCCACTCACAATGACAAGCACTGAGGCTGCCGCAATTGCACATTTATGAACTTTTAAATGTTTCTTTTCTATCTGTTGATCGGCTCTTATTTTTTTTATAACCTTCCTGTGTATCTTCTTCTCTACCCGCTTGGGAAGTTCTTCCGGTTCCAGTTCTTTCATCCACTCTAATAAAGCCTTATGTTCCTCATACTCATTCTTCTTCATTCTCTAAACACCTCCTAATAAACTTTTTAGCCTCATCAATATTATAATAGACTTTTTTTATAATCATGTGCATCTCTACTGCAATCTCCATCGGAGTCTTTCCTTCCAAAAATCTTTTCTTAAATATCGTTTTTTTAGGTTCCTTCAAACGTTCAATATAACCTAATAATTTTTGGTAACGTTCTTTTGCCATAATCATCTCATCAGCATCAAAATCAAATATCAATCTCTCCTCATAGAGCCTTTTATATCTCTCTGACTTTTGTATATTGTGGTTTTTACAATTTTTTAGCCGACTATAAAAAATCATATAGCACCAGTCTTCAAATGTTCCTTTCTCTTTCCTATAATCCGAAAAATGCTTCCATACATACTCCCACGTTTTCTGAATACAATCTTTAATATCTTCCTGATTTCCGTAGGGATAAAGGAAGCGTCTTCCTGCAGCATTAAAGCGCGGATCATAATATGTCATTAGCTGTTCTAATATTTCTTCTGTAAGCACAGTCATATTTTCAAAATTATTCTCATTCAATTAAACTTTTCCCTCCCATCGTACGAATATTTTATTAATTAAAATTCTCCCTATATATGTATATACAGCGGCTTTCGACCAATTACCGACTTTTTTTTCAAACTTTTTTATTTTCTCCGTTATGCATAATTAATATCATTATTTACAAATTCTAACAATACTTCAAAATATTTTGGAACAAATAATGGACAAATGATTATTGCCTCTAATACGACTGCTAAATTCACCTGCAAATTTAACCGCAGTGCCAAAGTGCAAATCGGATTTTACAATGCCGCTACAGGCACTTCAAAATCCCTGTATTCAGGCACAACAAGTTCTAAAACTGTATCTTACACACCAAGCAGCAAGGTTACCGGATATTTTTATATTAAGAATTTGTCCGGTTCAAGCTTAACTGTCAGCAGTGCTTCTATCACTTATTAAAAATAAACCAACAATTAAATTGGCTTCGGCAATTGAG
>USSL01000039.1 GCA_900557175.1 uncultured Eubacteriales bacterium | reverse complement strand
ATTTTGATATAAATCAAAATAAACTTCGGCAAATAAACCTTCGCGACTGTCGCTTCTTTTTGGAGTCATGATATTTCAGGCTTTGAGAGCACGGCGACGGCGGATTTGTATAAGCGATGGACGGCGTTTGGTCTTTTATCAACACACAGCCGTCTGCACGGTTCAGGAAGCTATCGTGTGCCGTGGCTTTTCGATGAGGAGTCCTGCGACGTGCTTCGTTTCTTTACAAAGCTTAAATGCCGTCTGATGCCTTATATTTACAGCAAGGCTGTTGAGGCGCACCGGGATGGCACGCCTTTAATGCGGCCGATGGTTTTTGAGTATCCAAATGACAGGGCGGCCGCTTTTGCGGACTGCCAGTATATGCTCGGAGACAATTTACTGGCGGCGCCTGTATTTTCACCGTCGGGTGAGGCCGAGTATTATCTGCCGGATGGCTGCTGGACAGACTTTTTTACAGGTGAAGTTAAGGCGGGCGGACGTTATTATAAAAATAAATATGATTATTTTTCACTGCCGCTTTATGTGCGCCCGGCTTCAATCATCGCTGTCGGAAGTACAGACTGCCGACCGGATTATGATTACGGAAAAGATGTGACATTTCATGTGTATGAGCTTTTGGAAGGACAAAGTACACAGGCAGAAGTTGTCGATATGGCGGGAAATACATTAGCACATATTTTTGTGACAAAGGAAGACGGAAAATATAGAACAAAAGGTACAGAAAATTTAGAGAACTATAAGTTTATCATTCATGAAAACGGAGAGGAGTATACTTTATGATGAAAAATATGCCTGAAATTAAGATGGGAATTGTTGCTGTGAGCAGAGACTGCTTCCCGATGTCTCTGTCAAAAACACGCTGTCACGCGGTGGCAGAAGCTTACAAAGAAAAATATGGGGATATTTATGAATGTCCTGTCGTAGTAGAGCGTGAAATTCATATGCAGCAGGCGCTTGAAGCGCTGTGTGAGGCAGGCTGTACGGCACTTGTTGTGTATCTCGGAAATTTCGGGCCGGAAAGTGCTGAGACGCTTCTTGCTAAATATTTTGACGGTCCGGTCATGTTTGTTGCCGCGGCTGAGGAGCGCAAAGACAATTTAACAGGCGGCAGAGGCGATGCTTTCTGCGGTATGTTAAATGCCAGCTATAATCTGGAGCTGAGAGGTGTGCGCGCCTATATTCCTGAATATCCTGTCGGTACGCCGGATGAGGCAGCGGCTATGATTCATGAGTTTGTACCGGTAGCAAGGGCTGTGAGGGCAGTATCAGAGCTTAAGATTATAAGCTTTGGGCCAAGGCCGCAGGATTTTCTTGCCTGCAATGCGCCGATATGGCAGCTTCACAAGCTTGGCGTGGAGATTGAGGAAAATTCAGAGCTTGATTTGTTTGAGGCATTTAATGCCCATGCGGGCGATGCGCGCATTGAGGCAGTGGCGGCGGATATGGCGGCAGAGCTTGGTGAGGGGAATAAAAAACCGGAAATTCTTCACCGGCTTGCTCAGTATGAGCTGACGCTTTTAGATTGGATTGAGGCGCATAAAGGTTCAAGAAAATATGTAGCTATTGCGGGCAAGTGCTGGCCGGCTTTTCAGACACAATTTGGTTTTGTGCCATGCTATGTCAACAGCCGCCTGACAAAGATGGGGATTCCGGTATCCTGCGAGGTTGATATTTACGGCGCTTTAAGTGAATTTATCGGCACAGTCATCACAGAAGATGCGGTGACACTTTTAGATATTAATAATACGGTGCCCCGTGATATGTATGAGGCGGATATTAAAAATCATTTTCCGTATGCGCATAAAGATGTGTTTATGGGCTTTCACTGCGGCAATACGCCGTCCAATAAGCTTGCCTTTTGTGAAATGAAATATCAGATGATCATGGCCAGAAGTCTTCCTGAGGAAGTGACGCAGGGAACACTTGAGGGTGATATTTTGCCGGGAGAGATTACATTTTTCAGACTTCACAGCACGGCAGACACCCGTCTTCAGGCATATATCGCACAGGGTGAGGTGCTTCCTGTAAAAACACATTCATTCGGAAGTATCGGCGTTTTTGCAATTCCGGAAATGGGACGTTTTTACAGACATGTGCTTATTGAAAAGCATTATCCGCATCACGGCGCCGTTGCTTTTTGTCATGCCGGAAAAACATTGTTTGAGGTGTTTAAATATTTAGGCGTTTCGGATATCAGCTTCAACCAGCCTAAAGGAATGCTCTACAAAAATGAAAATCCTTTCGCATAAGGAGGCACTCAGATGTATTATATAGGTATAGATTTGGGGACATCGTCTGTCAAACTGCTTATGATGGATGAGGAAGGGCATATTGTAAAAAGTGTGTCGCACACCTATCCGATAGAGTTTCCAAAGCCGGGCTGGTCGCAGCAAAAGCCTGAGGACTGGTGGGCTGCCGTTGTTTTGGGACTTCAAGAAATGACAGCAGCTGTTCCGGCAGAAAAAATCGCAGGCATAAGTTTCGGCGGTCAGATGCACGGCCTTGTTATTTTGGATAAAAATGATGAAGTCATCCGTCCGGCAATTTTGTGGAATGACGGAAGAACCGGTGAGGAAACAGACTATCTGAACGAAGTCATCGGCAGAGAAAAACTGTTTGAATATACAGGCAACATTGCTTTTGCAGGCTTTACGGCGCCGAAGCTTTTATGGCTTCAAAAGCATGAGCCCCATCATTTTGAAAAAATCAGTAAAATCATGCTTCCGAAAGATTATATTGCGTACCGGCTTACCGGCGTATTTGCGACGGATGTTTCGGACGCATCGGGAATGCTTTTGTTTGATGTAAAAAAACGGTGCTGGTCAGAGCCGATGCTGCGCCTGTGCGGTGTAAGGCGCGAGCAGATGGCTGAAGTTTTCGAAAGCAGCCAGATGATCGGCCATATTTGTGCGGCTGCCGCAAAAATAACGGGACTTTCCGAAAAATGCCTTGTGGCAGCCGGCGCCGGAGATAATGCGGCTGCGGCTGTTGGTACCGGTGTTGTCGGCGAGGGCGGCTGCAATATTTCACTGGGTACAAGCGGCACAATTTTTATTTCGGGAAAGACATTTAAGGCGGATCAAAGCTTCGGACTTCACGGTTTCTGCCATGCCGACGGCGGTTATCATCTCATGGGGTGTATGCTCTCGGCAGCGTCCTGCAATCAATGGTGGTCTGACGGCATATTGCAGACGAAAGATTATGCAAAGACCCAGTCAGAGATGACGCGCCTTGGCGAAAATCATGTTTTCTTCCTGCCGTATTTGATGGGCGAGCGCTCGCCACATAATAATCCGAAAGCCCGCGGCACATTTATCGGTATGACAATGGATACAACAAGAAATGATATGACGCAGGCGGTGATGGAGGGCGTTATTTTCGGACTGAGAGACAGTTTTGAAATCGCGCGGCGTTTAGGACTTCAGCCAAAGATGACAAAAATATGCGGCGGAGGTGCGAAAAGTGCTCTGTGGCGGAAGATGACGGCAAATATTTTAGGCATTCCGGTTGCTGTCGTACAAAGTGAGGAGGGGCCTGCAATGGGTGCGGCCATGCTTGCTACCGTAGGCACCGGCGCTTTTAAAACTGTTAAAGAAGCATCGGAAAAAATTGTGAAAATTGCAGAAATTATCGAGCCGGATTCGTCGCTTGTTATGAAATATGAGGCAAAATATCGTCAGTTTGCTGAAATTTATCCGACTGTCCGAAACATCTTTGAAATTATTTAAAAATGTGCTATGATTAGTGGATGAAAACGAGAAGGTTTCGGAGGGAAGTTATGGTTATCAAAACTTTAGTAGAAAATACGTCTTTATCTACTTTTTATGGATGTCAGCACGGCCTTAGTTTCTATGTAGAGACAAAAAAACATAAACTTTTAGTTGATTTAGGTCAGAATCAGCTTTTTTATGAAAATGCTGCGAAGCTGGATGTGGCAATCGATGATATTGACACGGTGATTATTACACACGGACATTACGATCACGGCGGCGGGCTTGGTACATTTTTAAAGCATAATAATCATGCAAGGGTTTATATTCATAAGCTGGCTTTTGAAGATTATTACTCGATGGACGGCGGTAAACTGCATTATGTCGGACTGGATAAGAAATACAAGACACATCCCCAGTGTGTTTTTGTGGAAAAAGACATGAGGATAGATGATGAGCTGATGCTGTTTACAAATGTTTTGGAACGTGATTATGCGGCAGAAAGTAATCAATCACTGAAGCTGCGCAGAGATGATAAGTATGTGGAAGATATGTTTTTACATGAGCAGAACCTTATTGTGACAGAAAACGGGAAACATGTTTTATTTTCGGGCTGTGCTCACTGCGGTATTATTAACATATTAAACAGGGCGGAAAAAATGACAGGCACACAGATGGATGCCGTTTTTTCAGGCTTTCATTTGTCGAATCCGAAAACCGGAAAGACGGAAGAACTGACAACGGTCGATGTCATTGGACGGCTGCTTAAGGAAAAAAAGACACATTACTTTACGGGGCACTGTACCGGACAGATTCCGTTTGAAATATTAAAAAATATTATGAAAGAACAAGTTTCTTACATATCCGCGGGCAGCTGTGCGATACTATAATAAAATTTTAAGCTTATATAAAGCTGCCTGCGCTGAATGACAGCTGCAGGAAATATTGAAATATAAACAAGAGCGTCTGCATGTTTTGCGTAATGTGCATTTTCAGCACAAGGCAAAATTTACAGACGCTCTTGTTATATTTTTTGATTTATTTTGCCGTCGTTTCCTTCCGCTTTCCGAAAAGAAGCCAGATTCCAAACGGCAGTACAAGAAGGCTTATAAGCTGTGATGTTGAGAAATTGCCGATACCGCCTCGCAGAATATCACCGCGAAGCATTTCAAGGAAAAACCGGGCAACAGTATAATATAAAAGGTAAACGCCCATCAGACGTCCTTTTAAAAGCTTTCGCTTGCGAAGAAGCACAAAAAGAACAATAAATACAATAAAATTAAGACTGGCTTCAATCAACTGTACAGGTATACGCGGTACTTCGCAAAGCTCAGGTACAAGCTCGTTGTAAGGAAACTGTACGCTTAAAAAGCCATGATACTCTTTGCCGTAGCAGCAGCCGGCGAGAAAGCAGCCGATGCGGCCGAAGCCGTGGACAAGGGGAATCAGCGGTGCGTAAACATCTAAAAAACCGATGAATGAAACTTTAAAATGGCAGCAGTAACGCAAGACGCCGAGAAAAGCACCGATGAGGCCGCCATAAAAAACAAGACCGCCAAAGGCATAGGCAAGTGCATTCAAAGGGGAAGCTTTAAAGAGCTCACAGTAGACATCGAAATGTCTGATAATACTCGGCAGCTTGGTGATAAAATATAAAAGCTTGGCGCCGATTAAAAGACCGATGCCTCCGTAAACTGTGCCGAAAAGAATATCTTCTTTTGCAACGCCGTAATCCGGGCCTACTTTTCTTGCGATAAGCAGTGCAATAAAAAATCCGATCATAAAGACCGGGCCGTAAAGCGGCAGTGTAATTGTATCTGTGAATCTTATATATGGAAACATAAATTCTCCTTATTTTCTATCATAAATATGTGTTGGCATATCCCTGCGCTGCCATCATCAGAATAAAAGCTGTTGCTAAAGCAACAGCTTTTATTTTACCAGTTAAAATCATCTAATAATGCATCGTAGTAGTCTTCAAGACCGTCGCCGATATCATTGCTTGCTTTGCAGCTTCCGCCGACACAGCCGTAGCATGTGTAGCCTGTTGGATCAGTACATCCGCAGATACCGCAGCCTGCTGTAAAAACAACACCGAAAATTAATGCTAAAAGACCGCATATAAATCCGCCGGTGCCTTTGGCGTTGTTTGATGCCTTTTTAGCATTTGTGCCGGCAACAACAGCAACAACACCTAAGATGATACCGATGATGCCGCCGAAAATACCAAATAAAATACCGCCTAACACAGCAACAACAATACCTGTAATACCGCAGGCAAGTGCAACGACGGCACTGCTGTCATTACCGTTGCCATGGTTTGGCATTGTATACTTTGGCTGCTGGGGATTCTGCTTTAAAACAGTGCCGCAGTTAGGACATACGTTAGCCTCGTCAGGGACCTGATTTCCACAGTTTTTACAAAACATTCTTTTCTCCTCCTGAATTTAAGTAATTTCTCTGATGTGCAGAAGATAACAAAATATCACACAGCACATTATATTCATTAATATAGCACTTTAGGCTATGCGAGGCAATACTTGTGTGAAAAATTGTGCCGGAAAATGTCTAATTTTCACGATACTCGGTCGGTGTCATACCTTTCAGCCTTTTGAAAACTTTAGAAAAATACAGGCTGTTTTCAAAACCGACAGAGGCGGCGATTGCGGTAATGGATATTTCAGATTTTTTAAGAAGCGTACACGCCTGACGGATTCTTAAAGCAGATAAATAGGCTTTTGGCGACTGCCCGGTGTGGCTCATAAATATCCGGTACAGATGACTGCGGCTGATACCGGTAAAAGCAGCGACATCATCGATTGAAATATCATATGGATAGTGATAATTCATATATGTAATTGCATTTTGAACATAGGTGAGCGCGCCGTCGTTTTTGGCGGCTGTATCTGACGGCTTTAAAAACAGAGACAGCGTTAAGTATAAAAGCCCTGTCATTTTCACGGCATGGGAAAAATCCTGTCCTCTTGCCTCGTAAATCTGCAGAAGATAATTTTTTATAAGAGGGCTGTTTTCCTGACTTAAAAGAACCGGTTTTTCTTTTGAAAAGCCGGTAGCGCCGATAATGGCAGCGGCATCGCTTCCGGAGAAGCCAACCCAGTAATATTCCCACGGTTCCTCCTTGTCTGCGGAATAAGTGATGAGCTGGCTGGGCTTTGCAAGAAAGATATCCCCCGCCCGAAGCTCATAAACTGTGTTGTTTACCGTATATGTGCCTTTCCCGTCGACAACATAATGGATCAGATAGTGATCCCGTACGCCGGGGCCCCAGGTATAGCCGCGCTCACAGCTCTGCAGGCCGCAGTTGAAGATGGAAAGTTCCACATTGTCGGTATAATTCTGCTTGAACGACTGCTTGTATGTGCTGGGCATCCGATTCACCTCCGGCGAAACCGTGTGGGACAAAAAACGATTCCGCCTCTTATTCCTCATATGATATTTAATTATAGCAAATCAATCAACAAAAGTCCATTTTTTCGTGATATAAAATAGTGTTTACATCAAGCGCATGTCTGTTATAATGGATTTGACACCGGGGCAGTACCGGGCTGCATTTGGAGCGGCGCTGAAAATGCGCCGCCATGCGGCACCCCGGCGGAGAAGAAGGCATCGGGGCCGCTTTTCGGCGGCGTCTATAGGATAAACGAAAGACAAGGGGAGGCCGGTAATATGTCAACGGCAAAAGAGTTAAAGAAAGAGATCGAGCGCGGTGTGTGGGACGCGTCCCTGGGAAAGCTGTATGGCCGGCGGGCTGGCGTGCTGGAGCGCCAGCGTGCGCGGTACGCGGATGCGCTGGACTGTTTTGCGGCGCTATACGGCGGGGAACGGGAAGCCGCCATCTATTCCGCGCCCGGCCGCACCGAGATCGGAGGTAACCACACCGACCACAACCACGGCGTGGTAATGGCCGGCGCGGTGGATCTGGACGTGATTGCCGTGGTTTCCAAAAACACGGACGATGTGGTACGTGTGAAATCGAAAGGCTTTGACGGCCGGGACGAAGTGAAGCTGGAGCAGCTGTCTCCTGTGCCGGCAGAGCAGGGCCGCTCCGCCGCTCTCATCCGCGGCGTGGCTGCGGGCATCGCAAAGCAGGGCGGTGTACTGGGCGGCTTCGACGCCTATACCACGTCCGATGTGCTGCGCGGCTCAGGGCTGTCCAGTTCGGCTGCGTTCGAGGTTGTCATTGGTACTGTATTCAATGGGGAATACAACCAAGGCCGTTTCTCCGCGGTAGACATCGCAAAGATCAGTCAATATGCGGAAAATGAATATTTTGGCAAACCCAGCGGCCTGATGGATCAGACAGCCTGCAGCGTGGGCAGCGTGATCACCATTGATTTTCGTGATCCTGCCAGCCCCGTAGTGGAAAAAGTGGATTTTGATCTGGCAAAACACGATTATTGTCTGTGCATTACAGATACAAAAGGGAGCCATGCGTCGCTTACCGATGAATATGCGGCCGTCCGCCAAGAGATGGAAGCAGTGGCGGCCTATTTCGATAAGCCGGTGCTGCGCGAAGTGGATGAGTCTGCTTTTTATGCGGATATTGCTGGTGTGCGTGAAAAACTGGGGGACCGTGCCGTACTGCGCGCTATCCACTTTTTTGCGGACAGTCGGCGTGCCGGTGCGTTATGCAGTGCCATCCGTGAGGATCGCTTTGAAGACTTTTTGGAATTGATCGTGGCAGGCGGCCATTCGTCGTTTGAATACAACCAGAATGCATACAGTGCAAAAAATCCGCGGGAGCAGGGCGTTTCGCTTGGTTTGGCACTTTCTCAGCATATACTCGAGGGGTATGGTGCGTGGCGTTTGCAGGGCGGCGGCTTTGCGGGCACCATTCAGGCGTTCGTCCCGGTGCATCTGCTGGAGGCGTACCGCGCGGCGATGGACAGCGTGTTCGGCGAGGGCTCCTGTTACGTGCTGAATGTGCGCAACTACGGTGCGCTGTGTGTGACAGAGGCACTGTAAGCCGTGCGGGAAAAATGGTCGGCCGCCCCGCGGCGAATCGCGGCGTTCGACGCCTTGCGCGGTTTTGCACTGGTAAATATGGCCGTATACCATGGCGTTTACGACTGGGTCTATGTATTCGGCCGACCTGCGGCATGGTTTACGCAAACGGGCAACGCGCATATCTGGCAGCAATTCATCTGTTGGACGTTCATTCTGCTGGCGGGGGCTGTGTTTCCTTATGGGAAGCATGCGGTACGCCGTGGCACGGTCACATTTGGCTGCGGACTTCTGCTCACGGCCGTTACGATGCTGGTGATGCCATCGGAGCAAATACTGTTCGGCGTTCTGCACTTGATTGGGGCGGCCGTGCTGCTCAGCGCGCTGCTGCGCCGCTTTCTGGACTGCGCGCCAGCGCTGCCCGGCGCCATAGCTTCCTTTGTATTGTTTTTGTTCCTGCGAAGCGTCCCGATGGGATATCTGGGCATTGGCGAGCTGCAGCTGTTTGAGCTGCCGCGCCGGCTGTACAGCGTGCCGTTTTTGTTTCCGCTTGGCCTGCCCGGCCCGGGCTTCTATTCGGCGGATTATTTTCCGCTGATCCCGTGGATATTTCTGTTCTGGACGGGGCTTTTCCTGTGGCGTTTTCTGCGCCCGTATGCCGAAGAGACGGTGCGCGGCTGGCCTGCCTGCCGTCCATTGGTTTGGCTGGGGCGGCACAGCTTGTGGGCATATTTGCTGCATCAGCCTGTTTTGTTGGGCTTTATATTTTTGTTATCGATATTGACAGGCAGTTGATAAGAAGAAAGGATGTAGAAAATGGTTTTGGTCTGGTATCCGAAATGTTCCACCTGCCAGCGCGCCAAGGCATGGCTGGACGAGCACGGCGTGGCCTATACGCTGCGCGACATCAAGGAAGAAAACCCGAACGCGGAGGAGCTGCGGGCCTGGCATGAAAAAAGCGGCCTGCCTCTCCGGCGTTTTTTCAACACAAGCGGTCTGCTGTACAAAGGCATGGCGCTGAAGGACAAGCTGCCTGGAATGACGGACAATGAGCAGTACATTTTGTTGGGTGAATACGGAATGCTTGTGAAGCGGCCTTTGATTGTAGCGGACGATTTTGTGCTGGTGGGTTTCCGCGAGGCGGAATGGTCTGCAGCGCTCGGCTGATAGGAGATATACCTGCGGGTGTGCAGTTCGGCTTCGAACGCAAACAAGCCCTTGTGAAAATGTTCCGTACAATGTTCATAAGGCCAAAGCGCGTCTCTGGAAAGCATGGGCTGTGCTTTTGCGCAAAAGAAAAACCCATAAAACAGCCTGCAGGCTGTTTTATGGGTTTTCTTACTGGAGCTGGTGATCCGATTCGAACGGACGACCTGCTCATTACGAGTGAGCTGCTCTACCGACTGAGCCACACCAGCATATGGCGCTTAAATCAAGTGCCTTTATCTATTATAAGGAATTTTTTGCGTTCGTCAAGCTTTTTCTGAAAAGTTGTGGACGAAAATTTTATTTTGCGGTACAATAAGCAAACAGAGAAGTTTCGGGAGGGAAAAGAATGGTTACAGAATGCGTTGCGATACTGGCAATCTCACTTTGCCTCGTTGTGGTATTCATCCGTGCGGGGCACGGGGATTACGCAGCGAGTGTCACGCCCATCCTGGTCGTTCCCTTCGTGCATCTGCTTGCGCTGCCGGTAAGCTGGTGGACAGATTCGCTTTTTCCCGCGCTTGCGCCTCAATCGGTGGTGGCGTTTGCGGATATCGCCGCCGTAGTGGTTTCCTGCCTTATGATC
>USSL01000038.1 GCA_900557175.1 uncultured Eubacteriales bacterium | reverse complement strand
GTTGGCATTGTATCAATCGTTAGTACGGTAATTGCAGTAGCGACACGCAGACATCCGATGGACTTACTTTCGGTGAAAGAATAAGGAGGATTTGATATGGGAACTTTAGAAATTAAAAATATCAGCTATACTTACAAGGGCGGCACAAAGCCGGTCATCAATGATGTTTCATGTGATTTTGAAAAAGGAAAGCTTTATGCGGTGATCGGTCCGTCGGGCTCAGGTAAGTCAACACTTTTATCATTGATGGCAGGGCTTGATAAGCCGTCGGCAGGAACGATTGACCTTGAAGGAAAAAATATTTTTGAGACGGATCTGGATGCTTACCGCCGTCAGAGTATTGCGATGATTTTTCAAAATTTCCAGCTTTTGCCGCTTTTGACGGTGCTTGAAAATGTCTGCTATGTGATGGAGATTAACGGCGTGAAGTTTAAGGACGCCAAGGGCAAGGCTTCCGAGCTTTTGCTTTCTGTCGGTATTGAGGAGGAGAAGCATAAACGTTATCCGTCCAATCTTTCCGGCGGTGAGCAGCAGCGTGTCGCTATTGCGAGGGCGCTGGCTTCAGGCGCGGGAATTATTCTTGCGGATGAGCCGACAGGAAATCTTGATGTGACGAATACGGAAAATATTATGGGTATTTTAGAGGGACTGGCTCACGAAAAGCAGTATTGTGTCATTGTTGTTACCCACGATTTGGAAATTGCGGACAGAGCCGATAAGGTCTATCAGATGAGGGACGGGGTGCTCATTGAAAAGAAGTAAAGGAATTTCGCAGTTTTTTCAGATGATTGATGCCTGCCTTAAGCTGTCATGGCGCACATCACCGGCATATACATTGATTCGCTTTGCGGGGCTTATGCTTATTCCGCTCATATCTGTGGCAGCAACTTATATTAGTAAATATATTTTGAATCTGCTTGCAGGTGAATGGACAGTCGAAGCGCCGATGAGGGTGGGCGTCCTCCTGCTTTTTGGAATTTTTACAGCCGGCATATTCAATGCCGGCTTAAATAAAATTGTGGAGTATGTTCAGAAGATGCATGAGGATAAGCTGAATGCGCAAATGACAATGGATATTATGGACAGTGCGCTGTCAGTTGATTTGGCAAGTTTTGATGATGCGGCTTATTATGATAAGCTTCAGATGGCTGGCGGTGACATTTATGCGGTATCGGGAATTTTGTGGAATGTTCTGACATTTTTCAGTTATGGGATATCCTTTGTCAGTGTGTTTGTTTTAATCTGTACAAACAATGTCTTGTTTGCACTTTTAGTGACGCTTGCTGCGGTGCCGTCGGCTGTTGTCGGAACGCGGTATACGAAGGTGCTGTATGATTTTAGTGTCGAGCGTATGAATCAGGAAAGACAAAAAGGGTATTATCACGGGCTTGCCTCATCGAGGGCGTATGCGCAGGATATCCGTCTGTACCGGATTGGCGATATTTTAAAGCAGCGGTATGAGCGCATATGGAGGACACTTTTTGATAAAGAGCGGCGGCTTGTTAAGAAAAGGACTGTATGGACGGTGATTTGTCAGTGCCTGCCGGAAGCGGCGGCTTTTGGTATCAGTATCTATATTGTCGGGCAGATTTTGGGCCAAAGTCGTACAATCGGAGATTATACCCTTTACACGGGGCTTATGGCACAGCTCATTGCCTCTGTGACGGTTGTGATTTCCTCGGCAATGCAGATTTATGATAACCGGTTAAGGATTGCCAATATTATGGGACTTAAGGATTTTGCACCTCAGATTAAGGATGACGGCAGGGATGCGCTTAAAACGGTGACGTCTGTTGAATTTTGTCATGTTTCTTTTAAATATCCGAAAACAGAAAAATGGGTGCTTAAAGATGTGTCGTTTAAAATTGAGAAAGATGAAAAGGTTGCTTTTGTCGGCCTTAACGGTTCGGGAAAGTCAACGCTCATTAAACTGATGCTCCGGCTCTATGAGCCGGACGAGGGTGAGATTTTGATGAACGGACAAAATATAAAAACGTATACGATTGAAAGTCTCAGAAGTCATTTCAGTGTTTACTTTCAGGAAATGCTCAATTATTGCTTTTCTCTCCGTGATAACGTGACACTTGGCGATATGGAGCGGCAGGCTGATGATACTGAAACCATGCGCTGCCTTAAGCTAAGCTGCGGCGATGACATTTTGAAGAAAGCAAAGAATGGGCTTGATACGCAAGTGATGCGTATACTTGATGAGTCCGGTATGGAAATGTCCGGCGGACAGCATCAGAAGCTGGCTCTTGCGCGGACATTTTATAGACGGCATTCGGTACTTGTTCTTGATGAGCCGTCCTCAAGCCTTGATCCTAAGGCAGAGCATGATATTTTTGAGGTGCTTGAGAAGATGGCTAAGGGGCATATGACAATTTTTACGTCCCACCGTTTGCTGAATACATATCTTGCAGACAGGATTATAGTGCTTGAAGCCGGGGAGATTATCGAGGAAGGAACGCAGAGTGAGCTTTTGAAAAATAACCGCCGCTTTGCCCAGCTTTTTAAGTATCAGCAGGAAAAATTTCAGGTAAATACGGAAGGTAAGGACAGCGATGAAAATAGCAGTGATTGACGGTGGTGTTGACAAAAGGTTTTTGAGCAGAGGTCATCTTTTGTCAGATATGATTGCCGGGCCGGACGGCGGCTTGTATGAACGCACGACTGAGGCGGTGCCGACAGAGCATGGAACAATCTGTGCAAAAATTATTGAAAAATATGCGGACGAGCCGCCTGAATTTTACAGTCTTAGTGTGTTTGATAATGAGGAGATGAAAACGTCCTGTGATGTTTTAGTGTCGGCGCTTCGGTGGTGTTATGCACAGAAGGTGCCGCTTGTTCATATGAGTATCGGTTCAAGATGTGCTGCGGATTTTGAAGCAATTACAGCAGAAATCAATAAGCTTATCGCAGCCGGACAAATCGTTGTAGCAGCCGTAAGCAATGCCGGACAGTATACAGTACCGGCGCAGCTTGGCGGTGTCATTGGCGTGGCGGCCGATGAACGCCTGACAGGTTTTAAGTGGCAAATTGACGGAAAGCCCTATGTGCTTGCTTCATCGCGCCATGATCTTGATATCAGGGCAGAAGCGACGCAGCTTGCAAACAGCTATGCGGCGCCGACGGTGACGGCGGCGGTCAGCAATTTGATGTGCAAAAATGACAGGGTGTGGACAGTACCGGCGCTCTGGTATGCACTGTCCGGTCAGAAATACGTATATAAGCCTGTCTGTCCGAGCTTTTTATGCGAGGACAATATCGCCGGTGTCGAAGAAACGCAGATTCGTCTGCTTAATGAGAGACTTCCTGTCCATCATGGGATAGTCTGTGCCGGCTGGCTTCCAAAAACGTGTGAAGCTTTGAGAGGACACCGCCTTATTTGGGACGAGGGTTGTCTTTGGCCGGTACAAAAAATGGTACCTGTGCCGGAAGATGAAGCCTGTCCGGTTGTTTTTGTGACAGGGCATCATGCCTTAAAAACGGCAGCAAAGATGCTTGTCCTGCTTTGGAAGGAAGGCTATAGCGCTATTGGTATCAGCACCATTGCCTGTGCCTATCTGCATCGTATGCTTTATATTTCTGAAGCGGAAAATATAAGGGATAAAATCAATGAAGTGCGGCACACCTATATGGCAGACATTATCGTGTGCAGCGGCGATATCAGCCGTGATAATATTACAGAGGATGATTATGTGATTTATGCAGAGAAAGATGTCTGCGCGGAAAAAATGGTGGAAGATGTTGTGGCATATTTTTCGTGAAAAAAGGTGGATAGGAAATTTAAAACAGGCTTGCCGTTTAATGTGAACTGATCTCTGTTTATGGACAGGGAATGGTTTACGTTAAACGACAAGCTTGTTTGTTCCTTTATCCCGGAAAGAATTTTTCAATATATCCGGCAGTTTGTGCGATGAAGCGGTCGGTATTAAGTGTTTCATTGCCGATGGTCTGATGAATGGAAAGACCGTCGGATAGAAGCAGGAGAAGCCATGCAAAGTATTCGCCGGAGATTTTGTCGGTGCGCCGGCCTATTTTTTCGGCGATGAGCGACGCAAAGGCTTCATAGCGGCGGATTAAGTGGGTGCGGATTTCCTCGTTGCCGGTCATGGCGTCATAAAAAAGCGGGAGGCGCAGCTTGACGCCGGAAACGTCGCGTTCAAGAATATATTTCACAAGACGGTGCAGGGATGTGTCCTTGTCGGCATTTTCCGTCCATACACATAGTTCCTGCCACTGCTCATCTAAATACTTATCTGTAATAGCGAATAAAAGCTCATTTTTATTTTTAAAATGGTAGTAAAGTGTGCCCTTGGAGATGCCGGCGGCAAGCGCCAGCTCGGCGAGGGAAATTTCTGAAAATGGTTTTTGTGCTAAAAGACTTTCTGCGGCTTCGATAATGAGGCTGCGGACGTCGTCTTTGCGCGGTGCTGCCATAGATATTACCTCCAATCCTAAAGGTATCTTACTCTATTTTGTTGAAAATGTCTATAACTATTAAAATTTAATCATATTTTTATTGACTTTGAATAAAAATGTGATACTATAGAGTAAAAGAGTCGGTCAAACGTCCGACTATGAAGGAAGGGATATTTGTGGATTGCAGAAAGCTTCAAAAAAAGGTGCGTAAGGTTTACGGGAATGATGTATGTGTCCGCGAAGAAGACGGCAATGTAGTGCTTTCGGGAACATTAAAAAGCTGGGATGCGATTGTCGGCGCCTGTACGATGTGTGTCGATAAGAAACGAAGATATCATGTGATTAATGATTTACAGCTTTCGGGAGTGACGCCCCCAAAGATGAAGGTGCCTGAAATTCAGGATCAGGCGCTTGACGGCAGAAAGCCGGATGTGCTTATTATCGGCGGCGGTATTTCCGGGGCAAGTATTGCAAGAGAGCTGATGAAGTGGAAGCTTGATGTCCTTCTTGTGGATAAGGAGGCTGATGTGGCGATGCACGCGTCGGGCAGAAATGACGGCGAGGTGCATCCGGGGATTGATTTGGGGAAAGGAACACTTAAGCAAAAGTATGTCATTCAAGGCAACCGGATGTACGGGCGGATTTGTAAAGAGCTTGATGTGCCGTTTCGGAGATGCGGTCAGTATGTCGGGATGATGCACTGGAGTGAGTTTTTGCCGGCAGCCCTTTATGTATGGCAGAGAAAGCATATATGCGGTGTCTCGGATGCGCGGCTGATGCCGGCAAAGGTTTTGCGGCGGCGCGAGCCTCATCTGAATAAGGATATTAAGTTTGCTGTTTATAACAGCAGCGCCGGAACGGTCTGTCCATATGGGCTGACAATTGCCTATGCGGAAAATGCGGCAGCCAACGGTGCAGAGATTGCCCTGAATACGGCGGTGCTTTCGATGGAAACCGAGGGCGGGCGCATCAAAAGTGTGCTTACGAACCGGGGGCGTATTTATCCGAAGCTTGTGATTAATGCGGCCGGTGTTTTTGCCGAGGATGTGGCAAAGATGGCCGGTGACAGGTTTTATTCGATTCATCCGCGGCGCGGTACGAATGCGATTTTGGACAAAAAGGCAGGCTATATGATGAAGGGGATTGCTTCGTGGAAGACGCTGAAAAAGTCTGCCGGTCATACGAAGGGCGGCGGTATTGTTCATACAGCCCATGACAATCTGCTTGTAGGGCCGGATGCCATCGAGACGTATGAGAAAGAAAACTTTGCGACAGAGAGTGCAAGTATTGAAAATAACTTTAACAAGCAAAGAAAAGCGGTCGGGGAATTGTCCGAGAGAGATATTATCACATACTTTACAGGTGTGAGGGCGCCGACATTCGAGGAGGATTTTGTGATTGAGCCGGGAAGACGGTGCCATAATCTCATTCATTGTGCCGGTATCCAGTCACCGGGGCTGACAACGGCGCCGGCAGTGGCAAAGGATGTGGCGTACATGGCGGCAAAGATGGTATCAAAGTACCGTCCGGTGCGGCGCAATGAGGCATACAATCCGTATCGGAAGGGTGTGCCGCGGCTGAAGGAAATGCGGCTTAAGGAGCGGAACGCGCTCATTAAAAAGCGCCCGGATTACGGCGTGATGATATGCCGCTGTGAGGAAGTAAGTAAAGGTGAGATTATAGATGCGCTGATGTCACCGCTGCCTGTGTATACAGTGGATGGCATAAAGAAGCGTGTCCGTCCGGGTATGGGACGGTGTCAGGGCGGCTTTTGTATGCCGCTTGTCGCCGGGATTATCAGTGAAGTGACCGGACAGCCGCTTGAAAAGGTAAAAAAGAGCGGCGGCGACAGTTATCTTTTATTTGGAAAAACAAAGGCAGGTGATAGCAATGCTCGCAAGTGATGTGATTTATGATGTCATTGTCATCGGCGGCGGCCCGGCGGGGCTGGCGGCGGCCATTGCCGCAAAAAAGGCCGGTTCGGATGTGCTTCTTATTGAAAGAGAGGGGCGTCTTGGCGGTATTTTAAAGCAGTGTATCCATGATGGCTTCGGCCTGATGCGTTTTAAGCAAAAGCTGTCGGGACCGGAGTACGCCGAGCGCTTTATTGATGAATTTAAGGCACTTGGTATACCGGCAAAACTGTGGACATTTGTGTCAAAGGTTAAACGGTACAAAGGCGGCGGTATTAAATTGTGTGCAGTCAGTAAAGACGGCGTTGAGATATTATATACACGGTCGCTGATTCTTGCAACCGGCTGCCGCGAGCGGACGGCAAAGCAGGTTGCAATTCACGGAACGCGGCCGGCAGGTGTTTATACTGCCGGAACGGCCCAGCATTTTACAAATCTGCAGGGCATGATGCCGGCGCGGCGCTGTGTGATTTTAGGCAGCGGCGATATCGGTCTTATTATGGCGCGGCGGTTAAAGCTTGAGGGTGCTGATGTGCTTGGCGTTTATGAGGTGAAGCCGGAGCCGTCGGGATTGACGCGAAATATTATCCAGTGTCTTGAAGATTTTAATATTCCGCTTTATTTGTCAGAGACTGTGACGCGGGTGTTCGGAGACGACAGGCTAGAAGGCGTTGAGGTTTGTAAGGTCGATGAGAAAATGCGGCCGATCGAAGGAACCAAGCGGCGGATTGACTGTGATACACTGATTTTGTCTGTCGGTCTTATTCCTGAAAATGAGCTTGCTGAAAGATTTCATTTGCGTATTGATGAACGTACAAAAGGGCCTGTCTGTGATTCTTCGGCCATGACAAGCGTATGCGGCATATTTTCATGCGGCAACGCCTTTCATGTGAATGATCTGGTCGATTATGTTTCTGAGAGCGGCGAGCTTGCAGGAACTTCGGCGGCAGCTTATGTGGAGCGGCAATCATGTGATCGTCCGTGGCCTGAAGTGACCGAATATAGGAATCGTATGAAACAGCCGATGGAGACGCGGACGGCGCCGGTTGAGACAAAGGGCGAGCTTGCCTATACAGTGCCTCAGAGAGTGTCTTTAGAAGATTTTGATAAAAAGGTGACATTTTATTTCAGATGCCGGCGGACAATGGGTGAGAGTGAACTGACAGTGACTTCCGGCGGCAAGGAAATTTTTAAAAAGCATTTTTCGGCAGTGCGTCCGCCGGAAATGGAGCGTGTTGTGATTGATATGTCAAAGGCGGAAAGGTCATTGGCGCCGGTTGTGTTCGAACTGAGGGAGGTATAAGTGATGAAAGAACTTGTATGTATTACGTGCCCCAACAGCTGCCGTATGACGGCAGAGTTTAAGGACGGCCGGTGGGAAGTGACGGGAAACCGCTGTGCGCGTGGAAAGAAATTTGCAGAGGATGAGCTGACGTGCCCGAAGCGGACGTTTTCGACGACAGTCCGTACAATATGGGATGCGGTGCCGGTTGTGCCGGTGCGCGTTTCATCAGAGGTACCGAAAGACAGGATTTTTGATATTATGGAAGAAATTAATCATACGACGGTGCGCAGGGCTGTCGGCCGGGATGAAGTGCTTATAGCGGACGTTTTAGGGCTTGGCGCCGATGTGATTGTGACGAGTAATTGTCTTAAAGATTATTTGGAGGAGGAAGTAAAAAGATGAGTAAACCATATAAAGGATTTGAGCCGGCATGGGTAAAGACGGCGGCTCCAAATGACAGCTGGCGTTCAATTTTCAGATGGGGTGATCCGGAGTTTGTAAAGTATCCGAAGGAAACGCTTTATAAGATGATGAAAGAGAAGTTTAAGATGACCGACGATGATTTTAAGCAGTATGACGGAAGTATCGGTATGGAAAGTGTCAGGCTTGAAAATTGTCCGGTGAAGCTTGATGCAAAGCATATCGAAGCGCTTAAAAATATTGTCGGAGAGGAATATGTGCGTACTGATGATTATGCCCGTGTTTCTGTTGCTTATGGAAAGACAGCGTATGACGCCATGCGCCTTCGTGAAAAACGGCTTGATTCTTTGCCTGATGTTGTTGTTTATCCGGGCAAAACAAAGGAAGTCGAGGCGATTGTTGCCTATTGTACAAAGGAGAAAATTCCGCTTTATGTGTACGGCGGCGGCAGCAGCGTAACGATGGGCGTTGAGCCGATTAAAGGCGGCGTGTCTTTGGATATGCGTCTGAGATTTAATAAGGTGATTGATTTTAATGAGACAGACCAGACGATTACGGTGCAGGCAGGTATGTCCGGACCGAAGCTTGAAAAAACGCTGAATAACGCGATGACGCTTTTCGGAGCGAAGCGGGCTTATACGTGCGGCCATTTTCCTCAGTCTTTTGAGTACAGCAGTGTGGGCGGCTGGGTTGTTACCCGCGGCGCAGGTCAGAATAGTACGTATTACGGCTGTATTACAGATATTGTGCTGTCACAGAAATATGCGACGCCAATCGGCAATGTGCAGACAAGCCATTATCCGAGGGAGGCGACAGGGCCGAATCTTAATCAGATTATGATGGGCAGCGAGGGTACCTTCGGTGTGCTGACAGAAGTAACGCTTAAGGTTTTCAGGTATATGCCGGAAAACAGAAAACGGTTTTCATATATTTTTAAGGACTGGAAGACGGCAATGGCAGCCGCCCGTGAGATGATGCAGTGCGAGGCAGGTTTTTCGTCAGTATTCAGACTTTCTGATCCTGAGGAGACAAACCTTATGCTGAGACTTTATAATGTGGATGAAACGCCGCTTTGGAAGCTTTTGGATGTCCGTGGCTTTAAGGATATGAAGCGCTGTCTTTTCTTAGGTTTTACAGACGGCGGCAAGGGCTATTCTAAAAATGTGGCTGCAAATATTAAGCGCATTGCCCATAAGTATAAGGCGATGAGCCTGACGTCCTATGTGACAAAGAGCTGGGAGAAAGGCCGGTTTAACGATCCGTATCTGCGCGATACGATGATGGATTTCGGCATTGTAACAGATACGCTTGAGTGTACGGTCAACTGGTCAAATATGGCGAAGGTGCATCGCGAAGTCCGCAAGGTCTGCCACAAGCTGCCAAATACGATTGTGACAACCCATATGTCTCACTGTTACCCGCAGGGGGCAAACCTTTACTTTATTTTTATTACGCGCATGAGCGGTGCGGATAAGTTCAGAGCCTATCATACAACGATTCTTGATGCTATTCAGAAATCCGGCGCGGCCATAAGCCACCATCACGGTATCGGAAAGATGTTTGCACCTTGGCTTGAGGGCAGCCTCGGCCATACGGAATACGGTGTGTTTAAAGTGCTTAAGGACTATTTTGATAAAGACTATTTGATGAATCCGGGCGGCACCTTAGGACTTGACCTTGATGAGGACAAGAAAAAGTATTTAAAAGAAGGCATTACACGCTAGATGATAGGGGAGGTTATCGGTGTGGGCAAAAAACATATTGTTCTTGTTTTTGATATAGGAACGCAAAGTACGCGGGCACTGCTTATCTCCTCGGATGGGCAGGTCATTGCGAAGGCGCAGAAGGGGCATCATCCGGCATATATTTCAAAGCAGTCGGGATGGGCCGAGCAGGAGGCAGATTTTTATTATGAAAATATATGCCGCGTGGCAAGGCAGCTTAAGGAGGGATTTCCGGAAGCTTACGCGGCTGCGGAAGCTGTAACGCTGACAACGATCCGCTGTACGAGCGTGTGTGTCGGCAGTGACGGAAAGCCTCTGCGCCCGGCAATTTTATGGCTTGACCAAAGAAGGGCAAAGGGCAGGCCGCGCTTAAAGCCGTGGGGCGCTGCGGCTGTGAAGGCGGCGGGGATGACAAAAACGCTCAGACTTCAATATGAGAAATCCCACTGCAACTGGATTCGTGAAAATGAGCCCGAAGTGTGGGCAAAGACAGATAAGTATGTGCTTTTGGGCACTTATCTGAATTATAAGCTGACAGGCCGGATGGCTGATTCAACGGCGTCGATTGTCGGTTATGTACCGTATGATTTTAAAAACAGACGCTGGAAAGGGAAAAATGACCTTGTACGTCCTGTATTTGATATTCCGGACAGGATGATGTGTACCCTTGTGCCGCCGGGAACGCCGATTGGACGCCTGACGGCTCAGGCGGCGGACGATTTGGGGCTTTCTTGCGAGTTAGAGCTGATTGCCACAGGCACGGATAAGGCATGTGAGATTTTAGGTCTGGGCTGTGTCAATAAACGCCGGGCGGCGTTAAGTTTTGGAACGACGGCGACAGTCACATTTACGACCGGTGATTATATGGAGCCGGAAAGCTTTATTCCGCCCTATGATTCAATACTTCCGGGGCATTATACGCCGGAAATTGAAATT
>USSL01000037.1 GCA_900557175.1 uncultured Eubacteriales bacterium | reverse complement strand
CGGTTGATTTTGAGGATGCCGGCGGATGGCGCATTGAAACATCAGATTTTGTGCGCGCCGTGACCGGCGTCGGATCAGTCAGCGAGGCCTGTGCTTATTTGGGCTCAGGCAGAGGGAAAATGCTGGCAGGAAAGACAAAGTACAGCGGCATCACATTGGCGCTGGCAGAAGATAAAGGGGCATTAAAGCTATGAGTATACAGTTAGTCAGCATCAGCCATAAGACGGCACCGATGCATATAAGAGCGCTTGTGGCCTTTGACGAGGCACAGCGTCTTTGTCTGATGGAAGATATTAAATCCCATGCGTCTGTGGCAGAGTGCGTTGTTATTGCGACGTGCAACCGGACAGAGATTTATACATATTCAGAAAAAGCAGACAGTGAACGCGAAATATTCGAGTGGGTACAGGACTGTCTTGTACGGGCGGCATCTGCCGGCACGGATATTAGCCAGGTGCTTAGGTTTTACCGGGGTGAGCGGGCAGAGCATCATCTTTTTGAGGTGGCATGCGGTCTTGATTCCATGGTTATCGGTGAAGATCAGATTTTGGGACAGGTCAAGGAAGCACACAGGCAGGCGATGGAAAATAATATGTGCGGCACGTACTTAAATGCTTTTTTCAGATATGCGGTGACAGCGGCAAAAAGGGTAAAGACGGATACAAAGCTTTCAAAAACGCCGGTGTCCACAGCATCTGTCTGTATTAAGGCCGCGAGAGATTATGTGGGCGGTCTTTGCGGTAAAAAGGTCATGGTGATTGGTGCATCCGGTAAAATCGGCGGTATTGTCGTTAAAAATCTTTTGTCTGATTATAAGCCGGAGCTTTATGTGACTATGCGTGATGTAAAAGAGACAAAGACAGTGACAGACAGTCACAGCGGCAGCAGCTACACGCAACTTCCATACGATGAGCGCTATAGCTATATTGATCAGATGGATGTTATTATAAGTGCCACGTCAAGTCCCCATTATACACTGACTTATGAAAAGGTGCGTCAGGCGGTGAGCGATGATAAACGCCGTGCATTTATGGATCTGGCTGTACCGCCGGATATTGAAAGCCGGATCGGCACGTTGCCGGGGGCCGGCTGTTTTAACATTGATGATTTTTCAAAAACAGCTAAGGAAAATAATGATAAAAAGCTTCGGGAAGCAGCCGAGGCGGAAGAAATTCTTGAAAAGTACGAGACGGATTTTAAAAAATGGATGCTCTTTCAGCAGTCATTTTCAGATATCCAGCGCGTTAAGGAAGAAACGATAGAAGATTATAAAACGAAAGGTATTGACAGGGCAATTAATAAATTATTTTTCAAAATAAGGGAACATGCCGATGCAAAAACGCTGGAAAGTTTTTTGAACTGTCTTTCAAAAATGTAGAGGAGAAGATTTATGGCAAAATTATATGTTGTCGGCTTTGGGCCGGGCGGCTATGAGCACATGACCGTGCGTGCCGTGGATGTGATTAAGAATGCCGATATCGTGACAGGATATACGACTTATGTAAATATGCTTAAGGAATTTTTCCCGGACAAGCAGTATTTAAGCACGCCGATGAAAAAAGAGGTGGACCGGTGCCGGCTTGCTGTTTCAAAAGCGATGGAAGGGTATACGGTAGCAATGGTCAGCAGCGGCGACAGCGGGATCTACGGTATGGCAGGTATTGTACTTCAGGTGGCAAAAGAGATGAATGCTGATATTGATATCGAAGTTGTTCCGGGTGTGACGGCGGCTTCGGCAGCGGCATCCGTCCTTGGCGCACCGCTGATGCACGATACGGCGCTTATAAGTCTCAGCGATTTAATGACGCCGCTTGATTTAATTATGAAGCGGGTGGATTGTGCCGGACAGTCAGATTTTGTGATTTGTCTTTATAATCCGAAAAGTAAAAAACGGACAGAGTATATCGGCATGGCGGCGGACATTCTCATGAAATACAGAAAGGCAGATACGCCGGTCGGTATTGTGCGCCATGCGGGCAGAAGCGGCGAGTCGTCCTTTTTGACAACACTTGAAAAGCTTAAAGAAGCAGATATTGATATGTTCTCGATTGTTGTGATCGGTAATTCGCAGACTTATGTGGATGACGGGAAAATGATTACGCCAAGAGGCTATACACTATAACCGGAGGTGATATTTATGCCGGCATTTCCGTTATTTGTTGATTTGACGGGGAAAAAAGTGGTTGTTTTCGGCGGCGGTGCGGTCGCTTTGAGAAAAATAAATACGCTGCTTTTATTTCATCCGTCGATTGAGGTGTGTGCCGATGATATTTGTGAGGCGCTTCAAAAGCTGATCGACTGCCGGGCGGTCAGAGAAGCGCAGCTTGTGATGCATTTCGACGGTGATGAGCTGCCGTCGGTTCTCGATGCATTTATGGTCGTTTGCGCCACAGATAATGAAGTATTTAATCACAAGATGGCAAAAAAATGCCGGGCGGCGGATATATGGGTTGATTCGGCGACGAGCGCGGCGGACTGCACCTTTTTATTTCCGTCAGTAACCGTGCGCGGTGATATTGTCTGCGGCATGACAAGCTCAGGTTCAGTGCCGGTGCTGACAAAGAAAATCAGGGAAATTGTCGATGCATCGGTGCCTCATTGGTATGGCGAGCTGTCGCGGCGGCTGAGCTATGTCCGCCTGATGACAAAACAGAAAGTGGCATCTCAAAAGCTGCGCCAGAAGATTTTGAGAAATCTTGCGGACTATGGCATGACGCACGGCGGAAGTATTCCCGATGATGTGATTGCGGCAGAAATAAAAAAGGCAAACGAGGTTTTATAATATGGAGAAGTTAAAAATAGGAACGCGGAAAAGTCTTCTTGCGCTGGCACAGACAAAGCTTGTGGCTGACAAGCTTAAGGAAGCTTTTCCGGAAATTGAAATCGAGCTTGTGACAATGACGACACGGGGCGATGAATGGCTGAATAAAAGTCTTTCAAGCTTCGGCGGCAAGGGTGTTTTTACAAAGGAGCTTGAAGAAGGTCTTTACGAGGGCACCATTGATATTGCCGTACACAGCGCCAAGGATATGCCCTCAGAACTTCCGGACGGCCTGATGATTGGCGCTGTGCTTGAACGGGCCGATGTGCGCGATGTCATCGTGACAAGAGATGGAACACACCTTGAGGCGATGGCGCCGGGAACTGTTGTCGGCACGGGAAGCCTGAGGCGTCAGCTTCAGATAGAAGCGATTAATCCGCAGCTTGAAGTCCGTCAGATCCGGGGCAATGTGCAGACAAGACTGACAAAGCTTAAAAACGGAGAATATGACGGCATTGTGCTTGCGGCGGCAGGACTTGAGCGTCTCAACTATAAAGATGCCAAAGATTTTGACTACGGCAGTTTTCATTATGAATATATTAGTGAGGACAGGCTTCTTCCGGCGGCAGCCCAGGGTATTCTGGCTGTTGAGTGCCGTGAAGGCGATACTTGTGTGGCGGCATTGCTCCGGGCAATCTGTGATGATACAACGTGGGCAATATTTGAGGCGGAGCGCAGCTTTCTGACGGCTGTCGGCGGAGGCTGTAATGCACCGGCGGCGGCGCTTGCCAAAACAGAGGGCGGACGTATGGGGATGACGGCTGTTTATGCCGATGAAAATAGTAAAAGACTTGTGCGCGCTGAGAGTGAATGTGCGCTTCCGGAAATATCGGACGATGATAAGGCGTTATGCCGTCAGACAAAAGAGGGCGGCAGTGTCCGGTATGTGGCAGCCAGAGCGCTTGGTCAGGCGGTGGCAAAAAAGGTGCTTGCGGCGGCGAAGGGTGCGCGTGGCTTTGTGTCACTTATCGGCGCAGGGCCGGGCGATAAAGGGCTTATTACAGTCAGGGGTCTTGAGGCGCTTCGCAGCGCAGATGTCGTTGTTTATGACAATCTTGCAAGTAATGCGCTGCTTCAGGAGGTGCGGCGGGATGCCGAGCTGATTTATGCAGGAAAGCGCGCCGGGCAGCATTACATGAAGCAGGACGAAACAAATGCGCTTCTTGTGGCAAAGGCAAAGGAAGGCAGGCGTGTCGCAAGACTTAAGGGCGGCGATCCGTTTATTTTTGGACGGGGCGGCGAGGAAGCGCTGGCACTTCGGGCGGCAGGTATTGAGTTTGAAGTTATTCCGGGCGTTTCGTCATCTTATGCGGTGGCCGCTTACAATGGTATTCCGGTAACGCACCGGGGACTTGCGTCATCGTTTCATGTCATTACTGGCCATGAGGATGCATCTAAAACGGAGTCGGTGCTTGATTACGAAACACTTGCCAAAGAGGAAGGGACGCTCATCTTCCTTATGGGTCTTAAAAATCTGCCGAAAATTACGGAGCGGCTGATGGCTTTCGGCAAGGATAAAAAGACACCGGCAGCGGTCATGCAGGAAGGCACGACAGCCCGTCAGAAAATGGCGGTCGGTACACTTGAAAATATTGTGGCAAAGGCACAGGAGGCAGGCATAAAGACACCGGCAATTACAATTATCGGCGATGTTGTCAGTCTCCATGATAAGCTTTCATGGTTTGGAAAACAGCCGCTTTCAGGAAAAAGCGTCCTTATTACGGCGTCAGATATGATGACAAAGGCGTTCAGCCAAAAAGTGCGGGCGCTTGGCGGCGAAGCGCTTGACTTCGGCCTTATTTATACAGAGCCGATGCGTGTCAATAACCTTGAAAAATATTTTCATGAGGATAAGCCGTTTACGTGGGTTGTTTTTACAAGCCGAAACGGTGTGGATATCTTTTTTGAAGAAATGCGCCGGGCAAAGCTTGATGTGCGGGCAATGGCCGGAATGCATTTTGCGGTGATTGGCAAGGGAACAAAGGAAGCACTTGAGGCAAAAGGCATTTTTTGTGATTGTCTTCCGACGCTTTATTCAAGCGAGGATCTTGGCAAGGCGCTTATACCGAAGCTAGAGCCGGAGGATAAGGTACTTTTACTGCGTGCTGAGGAAGCGTCAGCGGTTCTGACGGATATGCTTGCGGTATCAGGCGTTGAATTTGAGGCAGTGCCGGTGTATAAGACAGCTTATGACTGGCGGAAGGCCGAGGAATTAAACCGTATTGTCGCTTATGCGGATTATATTACATTTTGCAGTGCGTCGGCGGTGAAAGCCTTTGACGCTATGATTGATAAAGAAAATAAGTTTAAGGGCAAAATTGTGTGCATCGGGCCGGTGACGGCAAGAGCCGCAAGGGCACTTGGCTATGAAGTTTATAAAGAAGCCCGCCAGTATGATATCGACGGACTGACAGACTGTCTCTTAGAGGACGTCTGTAACGTGTGATAGGAGGAATTTTTATGGATTTAGTAAGAAGACCGAGAAGACTGCGTGTGTCAAAGGCTGTGAGAGATCTTGTCCATGAGACAGATATTCATGCAGATGATTTGATCTATCCGGTTTTTGTCGTTGAAGGTGAAAATGTTAAATCAGAAATTGCATCAATGCCGGGAATTTATCATTATTCGCTGGACAGACTTGAGGAGCATTTAAAAGAGGTGGCAGACAGCGGCGTCAATGCAATTATTTTCTTTGGTATTCCTGACCACAAGGATGAGATGGGTACCGGAGCCTACGATGACAACGGTATTGTACAGAAGGCGCTCCGGCTGACAAAGAAGCTTTATCCTGACATGATATGCATTGCGGATATTTGTTTATGCGAATATACAAGTCACGGTCACTGCGGTGTTGTCGATCATGCCCATGGCAAAATATTAAATGATGAGACGCTGACACTGCTTGCAAAGGCGGCACTTTCCTGTGCCAAAGCCGGTGCAGATATTGTAGCGCCGTCAGATATGATGGACGGGCGTATCGGAAAGATGCGTGAGGTGCTTGATGCGGAAGGCTATCAGGATACACTGATTATGTCCTACAGTGTCAAATATGCTTCGTCTTTTTACGGGCCGTTTAGAGAGGCGGCAGATTCAGCGCCGTGCTTTGGTGACAGACGGTCGTATCAGATGGACTGGCGCAATAAAAAAGATGCCATGATTGAGTGTGAGCTTGATATTAACGAGGGCGCGGATATTCTTATGGTGAAGCCGGGACTGCCGTATCTTGATATTTTAAAAACAGTGGCAGACACATTTTCACTGCCGGTATGTACATATCAGGTCAGCGGCGAGTATGCGATGATTAAGGCGGCGGCAAAAAACGGCTGGATTGATGAGCGGGGCGTTGTGACAGAGGCACTGACGGCGATGAAGCGTGCCGGTGCAAAGATGATTATTACATATTATGCGCCGGATATGGCGCGCTGGTTGAAAGAGGCGTAAGTATGATGAATAGTGAAAAGATTTTTAAAGAAGCCTGTGAGGTTATGCCGGGCGGCGTCAATAGTCCGGTGCGCGCTTACCGCGCCGTCGGAATGACGCCGAGATTTATTGACCATGCCAAAGGGGCCTATATTTATGATATTGACGGCAATGAATATATTGACTATATCGGCTCATGGGGGCCGATGATTTTAGGCCATGCAAGGCAGGAAGTTGTGAAGGCTGTCTGCGATGCGGCTGTTCGCGGAACAAGCTACGGTGCGCCGACAGTGGCAGAGGTTGAAATTGCCGAGATGATCAATGAAGCCGTGCCGTGTTCGGAGATGGTACGTCTTGTCAATTCAGGTACGGAGGCTGTCATGAGCGCCATCCGCGCGGCAAGAGGCTATACGGGCCGGGATTATATTATTAAGTTTGAGGGCTGCTACCACGGCCATTCCGACGGTCTTTTAGTCAAAGGCGGCTCCGGTCTTCTCACAGAGAAAATTCCTGACAGTGCCGGTGTGCCGGCGGCTTTTGTGGAAAAGACGCTTGTGGCGCAGTACAACGATTTGGACAGTGTGCGCCTGCTTTTTGATAATTACAAGGATAAGATTGCGGCGCTTATTGTCGAGCCTGTTGCGGCAAATATGGGTGTTGTGCCGCCGAAACCGGGATTTCTTGAAGGACTTAGAAAAATCACGGAGGAAAACGGCGCCCTGCTTATTTTTGACGAGGTTATTACAGGCTTCCGTTTAAGCTACGGCGGCGCCCAGCCGTATTTTGGCGTGACGCCGGATATGGCAACCCTCGGAAAAATTATCGGCGGCGGTATGCCGATGGCAGCTTACTGCGGTCGAAAGGATATTATGCGTAAAGTATCGCCGACAGGACCGGTGTATCAGGCAGGCACTCTTTCGGGAAATCCGGCGGCGGTTGCGGCAGGTCTTGCGACTTTAAAAATTTTGCGGGAACATAAGGATGAGATTTATCCGGCCATCAATGCGGCGGCAGAGCGTATTGAGACGGCCTTTAAGGCAGCCATTGAAAAATATAATGTGCCGGCGACAGTCAACCGGGCAGGCTCATTAATGACAATTTTCTTTACAAAACAGCCGGTGACATCATTTTCGGGCGCTGTAAGTTCTGACTTGGAGATGTTTAAGCGGTATTTTGCAGCGATGCTTGCTGAAAATATTTATATTGCGCCGTCTCAGTTTGAAGCCTTTTTTGTCGGCTTTGAGCATAAGGCAAAGGAAGTTGAAAAAACAGTGGTGGCGATTGATAAGGCGTTATCACAATGTATATAAAATCATTTTTGATGCCGAGGGATGAATACAAGTTCATGGTCGGCTATGACAAGGCGAAGATGACATGCTACCGTTCGCTCTATCCGTTCGGTATTTTTCCTGAAAAACAGCTTTCACGGCTGGAATTTTCGCCGGTCACTTTTTTTTACGGAGGCAACGGCTCAGGAAAGACAACACTTTTAAATATCATTGCCGAGCGGCTTAAGGCCGATCGGGGCACACTTTTTAACAGAAATGCCTGTTTTGACGATTTTGTCAATCTTTGTGATTTTGAGCCGGATAAGGCATGCCATGAGGCGCCGGAGGAAATTCGCATGATTGCAAGTGATGATGTCTTTGATTATGTGCTTGATGTCCGGGCAGCCAATGAAAATATTGACAGACGCCGGGAAAATGTGTTTAAAGAATATATGGATGAAAAATATACATCTTTTCAGATGAAGTCGATGGCAGATTTTGAAAAACTAAAAAAGAACAATAGAGCAAAGCGGATGACGATATCGAAATACACAAATACATCGGTGATGGCGAATCTTCCGGAAAAATCCAATGGGGAAAGTGCCTATATCTATTTTACAGAAAATATTAAGGAGCGTTCTCTATATTTGCTTGATGAACCGGAAAACAGTCTTTCGGTGGCACTTCAGGTTAAACTGAAGCAATTTATTGAAGAATCTGCGCGTTTTTTCGGCTGTCAGTTTATGATTGCAACCCATTCGCCGGTGATGCTTTCCATGAACGGCGCAGCTGTCTATGATTTGGATGTGTGCCCGGTCCGGACACGGCGGTGGACTGAGCTTGAAAATGTCCGGACATGGTTTGAATTTTTTGAGAGCCACAGAGACGAGTTTTTACGGTAAGCGGGCAGTATGCGGAGGTGTTTATGGAAGAAACAAAATATATGTGTCTTTTGGCGGCGGGCACGACAGAAGGGCTTGAAGCGATGAAGGTGCTCGATGCACTTCAAATAAAGACGGCAGCCTGTACGGCGACAGACTTGGGAAAAGAGATGCTTGAGCATACAGGGGCTGATGTGTTTGCCGGACGGATGGATGCCGATGCCTTTGAGCGTTTTATAAAAAAGTATGGTATACGTTTTGTCGTTGATGCGACACACCCTTTTGCCGTCGATGTGACAGCAAATCTAAAGACAGCCTGCGCGCGTCTTAACGTCATTTATGTACGTTTTATGCGGCGGCAGCTTGACTATGATTACGATCAAATCATCCGGGCGGACAGCGCTTTTGCGGCGGCAGAGATTGTCAAAAATATGAAAGGCAACATTTTGCTGACGACGGGGGCAAATACAGCGCCAATATATAAGGCGGCGCTGCCGGATTTTAACAGCCGCGTTTATATCCGTGTTTTAGATACAGAGGATTCAAAAGCACGCTGCATGGCGGCAGGGATTGACGCCGGCCATGTCATTGCAAAAAATCCGCCGTTTTCAAAAGCGGATAATGAGGCGCTCATTAAAGCATATGATATCCGGGTACTTGTTTCGAAAGACAGCGGCATGAGCGGCGGTCTTATAGAAAAGATTGAGAGTGCCAAAGCTTTTCACATTCCGGTTGTACTTATTGACCGGCCGAAGGAGGCAGCAGAGATTGAGCTGGAAAGTGTTGAGACAGCGGCTGCGCTTGAGGTGAAACTTGGACAGATAAAGGAGAAACTATGTCAAGATTTATGATTGCAGGCACAAACAGCGGCTGCGGTAAAACGACAATCACATGCGCGCTGCTTGCGGCATTAAAAAAAAGAGGGCTTGTCACTGCGCCTTTTAAATGCGGCCCCGATTATATTGATCCGATGTTTCATACCTATATCACAGGGCGGCCGTCAGTCAATCTTGATGCTTTCTTTCTTGACGGGGCAGCGCTTAGAGAAGTGCTCGCACGGCGGCTTTTGGGCAGCGACATCGGCCTTATCGAAGGTGTCATGGGGCTGTATGACGGCGTTGGTACAGGCATGGAAGGCAGCAGCTTTGATATTGCGGTTAAAACAGGCACGCCAATTATTCTTGCGGTCAATGCCAAAGGGATGGCGCTGTCTTTAGCTGCGCTGATTTCAGGTTATAAGACATTTGCAGAAAGCCTGTGCGGAAAAGAGGGCGGTGCGCTGATTCAGGGCGTCATCTTAAATCAGGTCGGGCCGGGCATGGCTGCCTATATGAAAGAGACGATTGAGACAATGACGGGCGTCAAGGTGCTTGGCTGTCTTGAACGTCAGGCGGACGCTGTTTTGGAAAGCCGCCATCTTGGCCTTGTGACGGCGGAGGAAGTCGGTGATCTTGATCAAAAAATCAGTCTGCTCGGTGAGGCGGCACAAAAAACAATTGATATCGACGCTCTTTTGGACATCGCGGCTTCGGCGGCACCAGTTCCAAAAGACAGAGCGGCGAAGACAAAGGCCGGGGATAGGACGCTTTATCTGGCGGTGGCAAAGGACGCAGCCTTCTGTTTTTATTATGAAGAAAATTTGGAACTTTTACGGACGCTTGGCATTGAACCGGTGTTTTTTTCGCCCCTTCACAATGAGCCGGTGCCAAAAGGGGTATCGGGACTTTATCTTGGCGGCGGTTATCCTGAAATATATGCCGGGCAGCTTTCTGAAAATGAGGTAACAAAGGCTTCAATTTGTGCAGCGGCCAAAAAGAAGATGCCGATGATTGCCGAGTGCGGCGGTTTTATGTATCTTCATGAAACACTTGTGACATCAGACGGCAGTGCTTACCCGATGGCGGGAGTGATTTCGGGCAGAGTTTTCATGACAAAGAAGCTTGGCCCTTTCGGCTATGTGGATATGACATTAAAGACGGACTGTCTTTTGGGAAATGCCGGCGATGTACTGCGCGGACATGAATTTCATTATTCGATGTCTGATCATGCCGGCGATGATTTATGCCTTTCAAAGCAAAATGGACGAAGCTGGTCGGAGGGGCATTGCAAAAGCTGGCTTTATGCCGGATATCCGCACCTATATCTGCCTTCGTTTGTGAAAAGTGCTTTATTTTTCAGAGATGCTATGATATCATACAATAAGAGAGATTAAAAATGCTATTTTATAAATTAACGATTGGTTTTATACTTGATTTGATTTTCGGAGATCCGGCATGGCTGTATCATCCGATACGTCTGATTGGAAAGCTGATTTCTGTGACAGAGCGGCATTTAAGAAATATTTTTCCAAAAACAAAGCGGGGGGAGC